>JADJRO010000001.1:2522500-2822500 GCA_016712145.1 Saprospiraceae bacterium | reverse complement strand
ACTCTGTCACCAGAATTTTTATAAAAACCATGGTTTGAAATGGACCATCCAATAAACGCATGATATTTCCACACAAATAATTTCTCACCAATTCCAATTCCGGTTTAGGTATTTTCTGCTCCTGTAAAAGGATTAATTCCTGATGTATGTTGTGAATGGCATCCTGCATTTTTTCAGGATTCAACTCAGCACTGATATAAAAACACCCATCATATACTTGTGCGTCCAGGGTTGAATGAATGTCATAGGTATATCCTTTATCTTCCCTAATATTTTTCATTAAACGAGAACCGAAATAATCCCCCAAAATGGTATTTAAAACATACATACCAAAGAAATCAGGATCTTGTTTTTTGAACATGCGTTTGCCCATTTTAAGGCTACTTTGGGCACAATTGGCAATGGGTATCTGTTTTATAAGTCTTTCTGTTGAAGCATGATTTGGCATTGAAATCGGCCCTTTATTTTTAAGTGGAAACCATTCACCAATTTTTTGAAATAACCGGTCCGTTTTTGAATTGAGTTCGCCACAGTAAAATACATTCATGTAGTCAGCAATATAATTTTCCTGCTGGTACCTAAACAAATCAGCTGGTTTAACATCATCTATTAAATCTGCTTGTGTATTATAGCCATAAACGGAATCACGCCCATAGATCAATGAGGTAAATTCTCTGTAACTGACATAATCTGGCTCTGTCAATTGGTGCTGTAATTGAGATTTGAGAACTTTCTTGGCCCGGTTGAGGTCTTCTTCCCGGAATGCAGGATTAGCGATCAAATCACAAATAAATAAAGCCAGGTATTCAAAGTGCTTTTGAAGGCAACTCATAGAAATGACCGTAAAATCCAAATCTGCAAAAATGGCCAATTGGGCTCCATAAAAATCAATAATATCCGCTACTTCTTCAGAATGCAGCTTTAAAGTACCTTCCTGCAATTGATTTGCGGTGAGGCGTGCTACCAATTTTTTATGTTCGGAACATCGGCCATTTCGAAACACGATTTCCATCGAACAAAGGCCTTTTTTGTTGGTTTGGATTTGGTAAAGTCCAAAACCCGATTTCCATTCAGTATATTGAAATTCAGGCAGTTTGAGACTTTTCCAGTCCGTTTGAACCTGGGGCAATGTTAAAAAAGCATGATTCATAAGATTGATCGCGAATATGGCTTCATAAAATAAACGTATTTTTGTGTTCCAAACCCATTTTAAACAGAAAAAAGGTCGCTAAGTTGCACCTTAAATCCTATAGCGCCATTAGAAAACAAGCTTAAATTAAACAAATGAAATTTACCATTTCTTCGGGTCATTTCCTGGAAAAACTAAATAAAGTATCTGCTGCTTTAGCTTCAAACCCGGTGATTCCGGTGTTGGAAGATTTTTTAATTACATCCAAAGACGGGAGTTTATCAATTACCGCTTCAAATCTTGAATTGACCATTACCACACAGGCGGAAGCCCAAATTTCCAAACAAGGGACCATAGCCATCCCAGGCCGTACCTTGATGGATACTTTGAAATCTTTGGCTGAACAACCTGTTCAGATCGATGTAAATCCGGATACCAATGGAATTGAGATCACGTCTCAATCCGGGAAATACAAATTGGTAGGTGAAAAATCGGATGATTTCCCTGAATTGAGCCTGCCTGCCAATGAAGATCAGATTACAATGTCTGCTGAAAGTTTGTTGAATGCGATCGACCGCACAGCCTTTGCAACCAGTAATGATGAAATGCGTCAGGCTATGAAAGGCATTTGCTTAAATATTGATTTTAACAGTCTGACTTTTGCCGCTACAGATGCTCATAAATTGGTGAAATATACCTTTTTGAATAATCAAAGTGAAGCCTCCTCTACTCTAATCTTAACAAAAAAATCTTTATTGGCTTTAAAATCGATTTTACCTAAAGATGGAGACATTACCATTCATTTTGGCAGAACCAAAGCGTTTTTTAGTTTTGATAATACCGTGTTATCTACTCGCTTGATTGAAGCAAAATATCCGGATTACAATGCAGTAATTCCTACCAACAATCCTTATTTATTGCAAGTCAATCGGATTGAATTGTTATCGGCATTGCGGCGTTTGGTTGTCTATGCAAATAAATCAACCAACCAGGTTGTGTTTAATATATTAGATAAAAGTTTGACGATTTCTTCACAAGATGTTGATATGTCAAACGAAGCTACCGAACAATTGAGCTGTACGTATCAAGGCGAACCGATCACTATTGGTTTTAATGGTAAATTCTTAATTGAAATGTTGTCCGTAATGAATTGTGAAAATATACACATTGAATTATCACAGGCAAATAAACCCGGTATCATTTTACCTGCGGAACAAGCTACGGGCGAACAACTCCTGATGTTGATTATGCCGATTATGAGCAATTACTAAACGCATGACCATTGGTTTGTTTTTTGGTTCATTCAATCCAATTCATACAGGACATTTAATTATAGCGCAACACATTGCAAATTTTAATGAAATCGACCAGGTTTGGTTGGTGGTAAGTCCTCACAATCCATTAAAATTAAAAAGCAGTTTAGCCAATGATTACGATCGCTTGCATTTAGTTAATCTCGCATTGGAAGACAATCCGAAAATAAAAGCGTCGAGTATTGAATTTAAATTGCCACAACCTTCTTATACGATTGATACGTTGGCGCATCTTAAAGAAAAATATCCGGAACACGAATTTGCACTCATTATGGGTGCTGACAATTTACAGAGTTTGCATAAATGGAAACATTTCGAATTGCTTTTACAAAATCATACCATATACATTTATCATCGCATCAACAGCAGCCAAATACAAAATCCATTTCCCAATGCAAAATGCATTGTATTTTGTGATGCCCCGCTTTTAGATATTTCATCAACGTATATCAGAGCAAGTATTAAGGAGGGAAAATCTATAAGATATCTCGTACCTGATGCAGTTTTTGAATATCTGGAGGGAAGTACATTGTATAAGTGATATAGTCATTAGAGAAATGCTGCAATCTTGCAATGCTACAATGCTGCAAAGTGAGGAAGAGTCTTTAGAAAAGAAGTCTATAGTCTGTAGGAAATGCTGCAATCATCTATCTATAGCAACAAGTTACCGACGGCGTCCCCGCCGAGGTTAGAGGGGATACGCTTAAGGGATTGAAGCAGTGGATCGATGCTGCAATTCTACAATCCTGCAAGGGTTCAATGTGAGGAAGAGTCTGTAGAAAGGAAGTCTATAGTCTGTAGGAAATTCTGCTATTCTATATTCCTGCAATAGTTCAATATTATTGCCACAACAATATGAATAAGTGTACACCTAGGTACATTTTAAATTTAATCTATATCAAATCTGTAATTAAAGTAAATTGTATTTTCACTCAAGCCAAATATAAAATTATATTAGTAAGTAAATGGATCAATCACCACTTTGTTAATGTTTGCAAAGTAATTTGTGTATTTTAATCAGGGTTCACCCTGATCCGGACTAAGGGTTTACCCTGATTTTTAATGATAAACCAAAACTTTAACTATAAATATTTGGATTAAAATATCCATTGTAGTACATTTGAAATCTCGTCTTCATATTTCCCATTTTCATTTCTGATTTCTTATCGATTTCATTAACTTTTGTTTGATGAATTTCATTAAATGAAACAAAACAATAACAAAAATGAAATAAATCATTAAGAAAAACGGAACTCACTAGTTGAAATTGAATTTATTAATACCTTAAATTACAAAAAATGGAAACTTTAGATTTTACTCCGCCAGACTGTTCAATGCTCATTTAGAGCTACTGTTTATTTGAATTTTTATTGGGAACTCACCCGAATAAATCTTAAGCAATAAGTCTTAATTTAAAGACAAGAATCATTCGTTTTAATTTTACTGAAATCGCCGCAGGTTCTGCTGATTGTAGAATCATAAAGATTGCTATGACAATTTTATTATTTTATCAAATTTAAATATTTTATCATGACACCATTTAATTCAAATATTTTATCTCAATCGTTTCATAATGCATTGTTATTTCTCAAGCCCCTTTCATACACTCTGATCTTTAACTTGATCTTGCTTATTTTGCCGTTGTCAATTAAAGCCCAAACAGACACCTTAATTTGCGATAATGGTGGGTTTGAAAGTGATTTTTTATACTATTTTGGGTATTCCACTTCTTCTTCGGATTTCCATGGAAGTGATAATTGTTTTCCTATAGTTGATATTACAAATCAACCAGTAGTATGGAACTCTTCCTCTTTACCTAGTTTCCGAAATTTTGCAATAGTTTCAAGCGGTATCGATACATTAGTTGGATTCAACAGAACTAAATTTGGTAGCAAAGCGCTTTTATTGAATAACCGCTATGATGTTGCCGCTGATGTTTGTGACGGAAACTTTGGCATCAATAAAATTGTTAAAAGGTTTAAGGTGACTGAAGCAAACAGAGATTTTACAGTTTGGTTTGCTGCTATTTTAGAAAATCCAGGTGATGATCATACAAATACGCAGCCCTTTTTTAGCATTTCGTGCGATCGAGCACCTGGAAGTAATTTGTGTTTTGATGCATCGCAATTAGCTTGTGAGGATGATTATTACGATAATTTATGTGGAGTTAATTTTGATCCAATAGATGCTGTTGATTGGACTTGTCACCGAATTAAAATCCCTAAAAATATGGTAGATAGTATAGCAACTATGGAAATTATTGCTGCCGATTGTGGTGAAGGTGCACATTTCGGTTATGCTTAAATTGATGGAATTTGTGAGGAATGTACTGGCAGTACATTAGGGTCCTCAAAATTGTATGACTATACTTTTAACTCTACGGGACTGGGAATAAAATACAAATCTTGTTATGGAGATACCATTACAATTTGCGGCGATTATACCTTGCCGACAGTTTGTGGAACTTGGGCATTGGATTCAATTGAAGTACCTGGCTTTACAGTTCTCAATCTAGAAATAAATCATACTTCGCATACTTATTGTTTTGAATTGGCAAAACCTGAGTTTCCTGAAGATAGCTGCAGCGAATTATACGCCATTTCCTATTTTAGCTCTAACTTAACTGGGTTTACTTCAAATGCAAGTAACTCGATTGTAATTTGCGATGACGAATTTGAATCGTATATTGCATTTGACACAGTAGGTATTTGCCAAAATAACAACACGTCCACCTTAATTTCAGATGATTATTACTATCTTAAGATTGATCTCAACGTAAACTATGGCGATACATGGTCAATGCAAAGAATACTAGACAACCCCTACCCAAATGAATCGGGTAGTTATGTTATTAAAACAGGTACCGGATCTGGAATTATAAATTTAGGTCCATTACTTATTCAGGAAGGAACTTGGGAATTATCTATAACAATAGGTGGCTGCATACTTAATTTTGAAATAATTCCACCGGACTTTTGTTCAGGTTGCAGCAAATTTTATAGAACAAAGATATTTGATTTTACTTGTTCTGATAATAATGGAGGAACAGCTACTTTAGATCCATCTGATGACCACTGGTACTTTATAATTAATGTTCCAGGATTGACGGGTAATTATACATTAACTAAAGCAGGAGGTTCACCTGGAACTTATTCTTACGGTTTAAGTCCAACCCATAATCATATAATTCATGTGGGAGCTATTGGTCATGAATGTGTGAAATATACTCTAAAAGATGCTGTACTAACTCAATGCATTGCAGAATTTTATGTTTGTCCTCCAAAGCCTTGCTCCGATGATGACGAATGTGAATTAGAGTTTTATATTACAGATGTAAACTGCGAAGAAGGGAATTCTCAATTTTATGTTGAATTAGACATAACTGGTGGTTCATCATATTTGTGTTATAAAGCATCAAAAGCAACCGATGGTTCAACTATTTCTCAGGGCGGATTTAGTAGTATATTAGGGCCATTTACAGAGGATATTTGGTTGGATGTTAAAATCTGCACTACAGCAATTTGCACTTGTGCAGCACCTTATTGTTATAAAGTAATCTATGTTCCTTTTCCGGATTGCGAAAACCTTGAATTCAGGTCTAAAGAAACTAGCTATTCTGGATTTAATTCTAATTCAGAACTTATTGTCCTACCTAATCCAATTAACGGCAATGAAATGATTCTTTTGTCTTCCATGAAGTTTACTAGATTTGAGCTTTACAATGCTTCCGGCAAGCTTATTCATTATTCAAGTTTCTCGGGTCCAGAATATAGGTATAATCAGGCAATTCCAGTTGGGTTATATTTTGTTAAATATAAAAATAGCAAAGAGGAATACAGAATTATCAAAATCGTTAAAATGTGAGCTAAAATTTGACTACTTACAAGGGCCAGTTTATGACCCTTGTAAGTTTTTTTAAAAAAACATCGAAACTTATTAAAAGGATTTTTATTAGTTTTGTATTTATTAACTTCTAGAATATAATATTAAATCTAAAAATTTTAGTTTGACTAGATTATATATATTATTACTATTTTTGATTGGATCCAGACTAGTTTTTGGGCAAAGTAAATTTTGTATAAAGATTGATTCAAACTTCTGTTACATCAAAGAAAAATTCCTTTCATCAACAATAGTTATTGATAAGAAAATTGAAAGCAAAGAAGATGTTGAAGCTACAGAACATATTTTGTTGGCGGATATGGATGGTGATTGCATACCTGAATTAATTATAACAGCAAGTAATTACGAAAAAATTCTAATAATTGATTCCAAAACAGGATTGACTAAATGGGAAATTAATACTCCAAATTTGGATCGGTTTAGGCATAGTATTGCAATTGCTGATTTGAATGATGATGGCATACCGGAAATATTCCATAAAGATAATAATGGAAAACTTAGGTGTTACAATCCTGATGGTAGCATCTTGTGGATTTCTGATCAAACTGTTGAATCAGATATTCGCAACCAAAAGGGCGGTAACATTGCTTTTGCTGATTTTAACCAAGACGGGATTCCAGAGCTTTATATTAACAATAAAATTTTTAATGCCAAGACAGGTATAAAGTTGGCAGATGGAGGAGTAAATGGAATCGGAGGTGGATGGGATATAAATGGTTATACTTTTCTACCACTCACTATAGCTGCTCAACTTGACAATGATACAACAGATTTGGAGTTGGCTGCAGGTTATACTGTTTATAAAGTGATCATTAGAAATACCAATGGACTAGTAGGTAACAGTATGATAGCAAACAATATTAAAATAAATAATGAATTCCGAGATGGATACACTGCAGTTGCAGATATCAACTCTGACGGAAAACTTGATATAGTGGTTGAAGCTATGGCCCTCAGTAATAATGTCCTTTTATATGCTTATACCCTATCTAACGGAATTCCACAACTTTTAGCAAAAGTGTCATTCAATGCAGGCATTGAAGCAACATTTGCCCCACCTTGTATTGGTGATATTAAAGGGAATGGCAAAGCTTCGATACTTTTTTCCAGGACATCAATTTTAAACTCGTACTCTTATGATGGAACAAGCACCTTTCAATTAGATTGGTCAACGAATACGAATGACCAAGGAAGTCCAGCAATACTAACAATGTTTGATTTTAATTTTGATGGCATTCAAGAAATTGTATTTCGTGATGATACATTTCTCCGGATTTTTAATGGTTCGGTAATACCTCCAATAGAAATCTCAAAGTCTTTGTGTTATTCCAATACTTATTTGGAACAACTTGTAATTGGGGATATTGATCATTCTGGTCTCGCTAAGATTTGTGTTCCGTGTGGTTCTTTATCTAATGTCGCAATTGGAAAACTTACAGTATTTGGCTCCCCCGATAGCCTTCCCGGCTGGGCTCCCGCCCGTGGCATCTGGAATCAATACAATTATCATGTGCTTAATATCAACGATGATCTTACAGTACCTCGAGTGCAAAAAAACAATGCGACGTATAAGAATGGAAAATACAATAATTTTTTTGTGCAAGAATCACTGCTCGATAGCAATGGTATGTATTTAAAAAGAGCTGCAAGTCTCACAGGAAAAATCAAATGCATTAATTATGATCCAAAAAATGATGAGTATACAGTAATTTTTGATATCTACAATCGTACCGATGCTTCTTTTAATGCAGATTCTAGTCTACCCGTTTCATTTTACAATGGAGATCCTGCAACAGGAGGTATTTTAATTGGGACGTATTATACTCTTAAAAAATTATTTAGTGGAGATAGCTTACTGAATCTAGAGTTTAAATTTACTGTGGCCAATCTTACAGATCTTTTTATGGTGATCAATACTAAACGAAATGCATCTGGACAATTTGATCCGTCTGATTTTTCTATTGCTGAATGCGATTATACCGATAATATATTTCGTACGCTTAAATTGCCAAGGATTGAAAAATTAAATGCAAGCATATGTAAAGGAGATACATATAATTTCTATGATTCACTAATAAATGATGCTGGAATTTACTATCACAAACTAAGTTCAGTAAATGGATGTGATAGTTTGATTTTTAATTTGGAATTAACTACTGTGGATACCATTCATATAAGACAAGCTATAAATGCTTGTGATAGCTATTCTTGGAATGGACAGACCTTAACTCAAAGCGGAACATTTATTTATGACACGCTAAACCAATTTGGTTGCGATAGCATTACGACTCTCGATCTGGTGCTCAACAAGTCAGATCATATAAACATACAGCATACTGCGTGTGATAGTTTTATTTGGAATGGAACTACCTATGATAAAAGTGGGAGTTATCCATATCAAACTGTGAATAGCTCAGGTTGTGATAGCATAAGCACCTTAGAGCTCGTCATCAACAATTCCGATGATCAAGTAATTAATCATACTGCTTGTATTAGTTATACCTGGAATGGACAAATTTATACCCAAAGTGGTACTTACAAATTTGACACGGTAAATAGATTTGGCTGCGACAGTACCATCTCATTAAATCTTACCATCAATTCAGTCATTAACGTTAATTTAGTAGATGCAACCTGCGATACGTATACATGGAATGGGAATACCTATACACAAAGCGGTACTTACCAATACAAAACAATAAATCAACAAGGCTGCGATAGCATTACCACCTTACAACTGACAATTAATAAATCAAACAATTCAACTACATCACTGACGACTTGTGACAGCTACAGCTGGAACGGAGTTACCTATAGCCAAAGTGGCACTTATCTACACAAGACACTAAACACAGCAGGATGCGATAGCACGGTTACCCTGCAACTCACTATAAGCAAATCAACTAACTCAATTACAAACAGTACGAGTTGTGATCGGTATGTCTGGAATGGTAATACGTACACTCAAAGTGGAATTTATCAATTTCAAACATTGAATGCAACTGGATGCGATAGCCTTGCCTCGCTAAACCTGATCATCAACCAGTCTGATACCCTGGACCTTAATCAAACTGCATGTGATACTTTTAGTTGGAATGGAAATACCTATGACAAAAGCGGTTATTATCCATATCAATCAATAAATAGTCTTGGCTGTGATAGTGTCATCAATCTAAATCTTACTATTAATAAATCCACTAAAGCAGATTTGGCATTATCCGTCTGTGATAGCATAAATTTTCTTGGCACTATTTTAAAAACAAACGGAATCTATCCATTTAAAATCCAAAATTCCGAAGGATGTGATTCTGTAATTAATTTAAGTTTGAATATCCGCTCAGAGAACTATAGCAATGCAGTAAACAGATGTGATTCATTCACCTGGAATCTAACGAGCCTTTCCTATAATCAATCTGGAGTTTACATACAAAAATACGTCAACAGCTATGGCTGCGATTCCACTTACCTGCTGGATTTGACAATTAATAAAAGCTATGAAGAGTTGCAGCTAGCACAAGCCTGCAAGGAGTATGTATGGAAGGTAAACAATAACCTGCTCAATCAATCTGGGGAATACCGTTATCCATTGAAATCAAATGCTGGTTGCGATTCTATACTCATATTAAACCTAAGCATCTATCAGGATTTTGAAAAAACCGATACAGTAATCACTGACTCAGTCTATACTTGGCCTATAAATCAAACAACATATACCAAATCCGGAATCTATCGGGAAGTATTCTCAAGTCATGCAGCTTGTGATTCGATACGCACACTCGTTTTAATCATTAAAAAGACTCGCGGAATTTATTATCCCAATGTCATCCGTCCAGGTGGTCCCAACGGTTGGTTTACAATTTTTGATAACGGTTCAACCATCGAACAAATAAATTCTTTATCCATTTACGATCGCTGGGGAGATTTGATCTGGCAAAAACATGGATTCGCAGCCAATACAACAGCCCTTGGTTGGGATGGAAGCAGTAAAGGAAAATCGGTCTTACCAGGCGTATATGTTTGGCATGCACAACTGGCCCTACGAGATGGTTCGATAACTACCGAGAAAGGGGATGTAACGGTGCTTCGGTAACGGGGAAAAGTCTTTAGAAAGGAGTCTATAGGCTCCAGAGAAATGTTGCAATGGAAATATGTTCCAATGCTGCAATTATACAATTTTGAAATATTGAAAATATTTATTGCATTTCAAAATTGATTCATTGAACAATTGAATGATTTATATTTTTGTCTTATTATCCTTAACCCTTAACAGCTTAACAGCTTCTTCCCGAGACTCTCTTTCGAAAAATTTACACGGTCATAATTTCTTTATCCTTGGTTTCTACGATTTTATCAATTTTAGCAATAAAATTATTGACTTGATTTTGGATTTCTTGTTCTTTGCTTTTGGCAATATCTTCCGATAAGCCATTCTTTTGTTCCTTCTTTATAACATCTAAAATTTTATGGCGGGATGAACGAACGCTGACTTTAGCTTCTTCGCCATAATGCTTAACTTGCTTTACATATTCCTTGCGACGATCTTCTGTCAATGGGGGAATTGCAATTCGAATTAACTCACCATCATTTTGAGGGGTTACACCAAGGTTAGATGCAAAAATTGCTTGTTCGATATCACCAATGATCTTTTTTTCCCAAGGTTGGATCGTAATGGTTCGCGCATCTGCCAAACTCATATTGGATACCTGGCTGATCGGAACCGGCGCACCATAATAATTTACCATTACACCATCCAGCATCGAAGTCGACGCTTTTCCTGTACGCACTTTCACCAACTCTTTTTGAAGATGGTCAATGGCACGTTCAAACTCATCATGACATTTTCTTAGTTGCGATTCTAATTCAGCCGACATAGATTCTATTTTAAAAGGATAATTTAATTTTTTAAATGAATGGTAATACTCTGGAATACTAAAATTTCTTAATTAACAAAATTACAAACAGAATTACAGCTGTTGTAATTCAAACTAATTTTATTTGATTAGTCTCTGTTAATTCCCATATAACGCAAAACTAAATAAAGCAACATGACCAAAGAAGATAAAGCCTGTGCTAAATAAGTTAATCCAGCCCAAGTCAATGCATCTTTCGCTCCGGTATATTCCCGTCCACTCACAACCCCCTGTTCGTTAATCCAAACCAAAGCTCTTTTGCTGGCATCAAATTCTACCGGCAACGTAATCAAACTGAAAATCGTAGTGATTGCAAATGTGAAGATGGTAATTAAAAGCAAAGAAGGAAATGTATTGGCCAACATAAATGCAGCCAACAATAAAAATTGTTGTGCGGTGGATGCAATTTTAACAACCGGAACAATTTTCGAACGCAATTGCAAAAATGCATACGCCGTATCGTGCTGAACAGCATGTCCGCATTCGTGAGCGGCAACGGCAGCAGAAGCTACACTTCTACCTTGATATACATCCGGACTTAAATTTACGGTTTTATCGAGGGGGTTGTAGTGATCACTTAAAAAACCCTGAGATTCCTGTACACGGACATCATGGATGCCGTAATACTTTAACATAGATTCTGCTACTTCTTTACCCGATAAATTGGACCTCAGTCCCATCATGGAATAGGTTTTAAATTTGGATTGCAGCCTGTTGGAAACAAACATTCCCACTAAA
Source organism: Saprospiraceae bacterium (assembly GCA_016712145.1). Classification (NCBI taxonomy): domain Bacteria; kingdom Pseudomonadati; phylum Bacteroidota; class Saprospiria; order Saprospirales; family Saprospiraceae; species Saprospiraceae bacterium. The sequence continues at coordinate 2,810,507 of JADJRO010000001.1, read as the reverse complement.
GACAATGCAATTGTCAAAATATACCAAATCATGTAATCAGCATTTAATACCATATGTGTTTTTTGTATTTATAAACAATAAAGCAAGACAAGAGATTCCAATTTAAAATTTAAATATTTCTTAATTGATCCGGTCAAACCCTGTATAGGGTCTGAGTGCTTCGGGAATTACGATTCCATCGGCATCCTGGTGGTTTTCCAATAAAGCTGCCACAATTCTGGCCAAAGCCAATGCTGATCCGTTGAGCGTATGTGCCAAAACGGATTCACCTTTTTCATTTTTAAACCGGAGCTTCATTCGGTTGGTTTGAAAGGTTTCAAAATTAGAGACCGAACTCACTTCCAACCAACGCTCCTGGGCTGCTGAATAGACCTCAAAATCATAGGTCATGGCAGAAGCAAAGCCCATATCCCCGCCACAAAGCCTTAAAATCCGGTAGGGCAATTCCAATTTAATCAATAAACCCTCCACGTGCGCCAGCATTTCTTCCAAAACACCGTACGAACGGTCTGGATGCTCGATCCGCACAATTTCAACTTTATCAAACTGATGGACGCGATTTAATCCTTTTACATGTGCCCCATATGATCCTGCTTCGCGGCGGAAACAAGGGGTATACCCACACATTTTTATAGAAAAATCGTCCTTTTTTAAAATTACATCCCGGTAGATATTGGTAACAGGGACTTCAGCAGTCGGAATCAGGTAAAGATTGTCTTTTTCTGCATAATACATCTGGCCTTCCTTGTCAGGCAATTGGCCGGTCCCACGGGCGGAATCTGCATTGACCAACAAAGGAACCTGAATTTCTTCATAGCCGGTTTTCGTGGCCTCATCCAGAAAAAAATTGATTAAAGCTCTTTGGAGTTTGGCTCCTTTGTTGCGATATACGATAAAACCAGAACCGGAAATTTTCACTCCCAATTCCATATCAAACAAATCATACTTTTTTGCAAGCTCCCAGTGGGGTAAAGCTCCCGCCGCTAATTTTGGCAAATCTGCCGTCCAGGCTTTATACACCAAATTGTCTTCCGGGGTTTTCCCTCAGGCACAAGCACATAGGGTACATTGGGCAATACCAATAAACGTTCTTCGATTCCCAATTTGGCGGCTTCCAGGGCTTCTTCCAGTTTTAAATTGGCTTCTTTTATTTGCACCACCTCAAGTTTTCGAGATTCGGCATCGGTGGCTTTTCCGCTCTTAAAAAATTCGCCAATTTCCTTAGAGAGAATGTTCAATTTCTCCAGATTTTTATCGACTAAAAGCTGGCTGGCTTTTCGGGTGTCATCCAAGGCGATTATTTCAGGAATCAATGCCAAAAGCTCTTCTGGAAGATTTCGTTTTCGATACCCTTCCAGGACACGTTCCATTTCATTTCGAATTATTCGGAGCTCAAGCATATCTCGGTGTTTCTATTGGGCAATGTTACTGCAAAAAAGTAAATTTTATTAAAAAAGATGAAAAATCAATAGGTCGTAGTATATTTGCAGGGCGAAACCGATAGTTTTTCAATTCTTCGCATCTCCAGAGTTTTTCCTTAGTCTTTTTCAAAAATTAGTTTTGTTATTTGGTTTTTGATTATTGGAAGCCTCTGAAAACAAATCGTTTTTATTCAAATCATTATTTATTTACTTTTTTCCACCTTCCCATCAATTCAATATTTATGTACGACATTTTGCAGCTAAATGACATGCTGGTTCCTGAACTTCGCGAATTAGCAGAAAAAATTGGCTTAGAAAATTCTAAAAAATTAAGTAAACAGGATTTAATTTATAAAATCCTTGATCAACAAGCTTTAAATAAAAGTACCGTTGCAACCGATACCAATGTGGATTCTAAAGAAAATGCTCAAGCACCAGGTTATGAAATTCTGGAAGACGAACACAATGTTCGTCATCGCAGAAGACGCGTAATTAAAAACGCAGATGCCGCTGTAGAAGAAGAATCTGAAGCTCCAACAATTAATGAAATAAAACCTGAAGTGATTCAAGCACCTGAAGTAACTGCTGTTGAAACAACCGAACCTGCGAAAGAAAGGGTCGTTGGACAAGAAGACCAGAGACCGCCCTATCGACACAGAGATCAACGTCAAGGAAATTATCGCCAAAATAATTACAGAAGACCGAATCGCTATGATTCCAGTGGAAATGATAATCCAGAAGGGCAAACTGAAAATGGTGATAATTCTGCTCAGCAACATGCAGAAGCCGGAGAATTTCAAAAGCCTGCTGAACCTTTATTTGTTGTGGAACTTGAAGGTGTGATTGAAGGAGCGGGTGTATTGGAAATGATGCCGGATGGATTTGGGTTTTTGAGAAGTGCAGATTATAATTATCTATCATCTCCGGATGATATTTATGTATCTCCTTCACAAATAAAATTATTTGGATTAAAAACAGGCGACTCGGTTGTTGGTGCAATTCGTCCACCAAAAGATGGTGAAAAATATTTTGCATTATTAAAAGTTTCAAAAATTAACGGACTGGATCCGATTATGATTCGTGACCGCGTTCCGTTTGATTATTTGACGCCCTTGTTTCCTAATGAAAAATTTAAATTAACGACCAGCCCAAGTGGAAGAGATTACGGCAATCGGATGATTGATTTATTTACACCGATTGGAAAAGGTCAAAGAGGCTTGATTGTAGCTCAACCAAAAACGGGTAAAACCTTTTTATTAAAAGATATCGCCAATGCCATTTCAACCAATCATCCGGAATGTTTCTTATTGATTTTATTGATTGACGAAAGACCGGAAGAGGTTACTGACATGAAACGCAATGTAAATGCGGAGGTCATTTCTTCTACTTTTGATGAACCGGCAGACAATCACGTGCGCGTTGCAAATATCGTGTTGGAAAAAGCCAAACGGATGGTTGAATGCGGTCATGATGTCGTCATTTTATTAGATTCAATTACCCGATTGGCCCGGGCTTATAATACGGTTGCGCCTTCATCAGGAAAAGTACTTTCTGGTGGGGTGGAAGCCAATGCACTCCAAAAACCAAAAAAATTCTTTGGAGCTGCTCGTAAAATTGAGCATGGGGGTTCGCTTACCATTATTGCGACTGCTTTGATTGACACCGGATCTAAAATGGACGGGGTTATTTTTGAAGAATTTAAAGGAACGGGCAACATGGAATTGCAATTAGACCGGACTTTATCAAATAAGCGATTGTATCCTTCCATTGACCTCACCAAATCCAGTACCCGACGAGAAGACTTATTGCTGGACGATGGGATCATTCAAAAAATGTTTGTACTCCGTAACCACCTCGCCGATATGAAACCTGAGGAAGCCGTAGAATTTGTTAAAAAACATATGGTTGGTACCAATACCAATGAAGAATTTTTGATTTCTATGAATAGTCGGTAATAATTTAATAAATCATCGTATATTTGCAGTCCATTTTAATTAAGGCCTTGATAATCATCGAATTATGAAACGTACATTTCAACCTTCCAGAAGAAAAAGAGCCAACAAACATGGCTTTAGATCCCGTATGAAAAGCAAAAACGGAAGGAAAGTGCTTGCCCGTCGTCGTGCTCGTGGAAGACTTCGTCTGAGTGTTTCTGATGAAGGTGGTTCAAAATAAGCCGTTTATCCTAAACAAATGTGAGCCCAGATCATAAATTTCCTGCCAGGCTCCGGATTAAGTCTCAAAAGCAAATTGATTTATTAATTGCGGAATCAAGTTCGCTGTTTGCTCATCCATTAATTTTAAAATATCATATTTCAAAATTGCCCGAAGAAGGTGAAACTGCACCACAATTAGCAATTTCTGTACCTAAACGCTTATTTAAAAAAGCACACGACCGAAATCTGATTAAACGGCGAATCCGGGAAGTCTATCGAACCTGTTGGAAAGAATACATTCCTGAATCCAGCAATTATCAAGTCTTGTTGTTGCTGGTTTTAATTGGGAAAATAATACCAGAATATTCCGAATTAGAAAAAGCCATTCATCAATTGTTGAAGAAATTAGGAAAGCTGAATGCATAATATGGGTTTAAAAATCAGAATCCAAAATCCATCCTTGCGGATTGTTTTTCCGACTCATGATTCTTGCTTTTTGACGTTTCCATATTTCCTCTGAAATGGCGGTTGGAAGCTGATCGGATGACACATTTTTTAATATTGTTTGCAGAATGGATTCTTCAACATCCAGTCGATACAAATGACTGAATAAAAGCCCCGGATCTTTCTCCAATAACTCTTCTACGCGTTGCTGAATAATTGCCAACCATTTTTTTTCATGATCGGCATCTTCAAGAAATTGTTCGCTGTATTCAGGAAACAAATTGTCTCCCATATGAATTGGTTAAGGTCTTACAGTACGTTTTAAAACTTTTTGTGTTTTGATAATTTTTTGATTTGCATCTAAAAATTTTACAAAATAAATTCCATCATTTAATTCCGATAAATTAAAAAACTTGCTGGATTCATTTACTTGAAATCGTTGCAAAGTTTTTCCAAATAAATTTACCAAATCAATTTGTTTGAGATCAGGACCTGCGCCCTGCAAATAAAATTTATCAGAAAATGGATTGGGGTAAACGCTCAGCGCAGAGGCCATTCCAGTTTCTGTTGAAGAAGTTAATTTTTCTTCCAGTTGAACCGAATTTTTTGCAGATCCGTCTCCACTGTCATCTCCATTGGAATTCACTCCATTTCCTGAAGCATAGATTGTAACCGGTCCGGAACCTATACCAGGTGCCTTCCATTGTATTTCAAATAAATTTGGGGTACTTCGCTCTGGATGTTCGGCATACAAACGACCGTTGCGTACGGAAACTAATTTTACATTTGAACTCAATGGTAACAAATCCTTTAAATCCGGTCCATTGACTCCTTTCGGAGCATTTAATACCGTCATTTGGAAGCCATGCGCTTTAGGGATGGTGCCACCTGTATGATTTACGCGAACATGTATTTGGTAGGTTTTATCAGGCTCATAAGCTAAAATGGTGTCTCCTTGCTCCAAAACCGTAATCTGAACCCCTACTTCAATTGGACCGTTATGGCAGGATTTACAAACCGTTGCATCATCTCCCGGTGCACCGGTACTTCCTAAGCCTACCGTTGTGGCCCTTCCTTTTCGATTTGACATCGTCAAAACACCCAAGGCAGTCATTAAAAATAAAAAGTAAACGTATTTTTTCATAGTCCAAAAGCTCTTCAAAGGTACAATTAGTATTAAGACTCGGATTTTAAAGAAAGGTTAAATTGAGGGAAGAGGGAATAAGGGGAAAAGGTTAGAGACTAGGATAGAGAATTGACAATCGACCATTGACTAGAGGCTTTTTGACCATTGGACCATTAGACCATTGGACCATTAGACCATTAGACCATTAGACCATTGGACCATTAGACCATTGGACCATTAGACCATTGGACCATTAGACCATTGGACCATTAGACCATTGGACCATTAGACCATTGGACCATTGGACCATTGGACCATTAGACCATTAGACCATTGAAACATTGCAGCATTGCACCATTGCAGCATTTCCCTGTTATTTAAAAACAGAGTTCCGGATATTTTCCAGGTTTGTTTTTGAAAAAATTCGTAAGAAAATCAAGATCTTTTTGCTCGTTATCTGTTGTATAAAATGGAGATCCAAAATCTACTGATTTGGTTTGGTAATTCATGATCGTTGGAATGATTGGAACGCCCGCTCCCCTTGCTATGAAATAATATCCCGTTTTTAATTTATGGACTTTTTTTCGGGTCCCTTCTGGAGCAATTACAATGGCAAATTCATTGTGTTCATTAAAAGCTTGAATGTATGCATCGACCTGATTGTGATGCTGTTGACGATTGACTGGATAGCCTCCTAAGGCACGAAAAACGAAACCGAATGGGGGTTTAAACAAACTGTCTTTTCCTAAAAACCGCACCTTATTAATTCCATAAGCCGACCGGACCAGGATTCCAACAAGAAAATCCCAATTTGAAGTATGCGGACCAATTGCAATTACAAATTTGGGCAATTGGTGTAGTGATTCGAAACCTGTAGATTTCCATCCCCAGATTTTGAGTACCCATGCAGCCAACTTTCGTAACATTTCTGAAATATCTTTAGGTTTGCAAATCTAATGGATTCGTTTGTTAAAGAGTAGGGTTAAATATGGCTGAAACAGCAAAAACCGGCGTTCAATTGGACCCAAATAAAGAGGATTTTGGTTTTGGAAAATCGTATTCCCAAACTAAGAATCGAATGATTACGGACCAAGGTCAATTTAACATTGAACGGATTGGTGTTTCTGCTAAAAGTTGGTACCACGAATTGATTGAAATGCGTTGGCCCATTTTTCTAAGTCTTATTTTGGCTTATTATGTTGCGATAAATCTAATTTTTGGATTTATTTATTTCATGGCAGGCTCTTGGCGTATCGTAGGAATTACCAATGAAACGATTTGGAAAGAATTTTATCAGTGCTTTTTCTTCAGCGTTCAAACATTTACAACCGTTGGGTATGGTGGCATGCATCCTGTCGGATTCCTTGCCTCGGGTATTGCAGGATTTGAAGCTTTAGCCGGCTTACTTACCTTGGCAATTATAACCAGTTTGGTCTATGCAAAATTCAGTAAACCCCGCGCTAAGATTTTGTATTCAGATCATGTTTTGATTGCCCCCTTTAAAGGAACTTACGGCTTGCAAATGCGAATCGCCAATGCCCTAAGCAATACCCTCATTGACATGGAAGCTACCATGATCGTAGGCTGTACCCCAGAAGAAACCAACAGTCGCATTTTAAGAAATCTGAGCTTGGAAATCAGTAAAATTGCCCTATTTCCATTAAACTGGACCTTAAATCATATTATTGATGATAAAAGTCCGCTGCATGGATTAGACCTCGCTAATATGGAGAAATACGATTTGGAAGTTATGATTTTACTGCGTGGCTTTGACGAATCCTACAATCAAAATGTACATTCGATGCAGTCCTATAGTGCTGAACGCGTGGTTTTTAATGCCAAATTTAAACCCATGTTTGAATTTAAAGAAGGGCGCACCCAATTGTATCTACACAAAATTGGAGAATACGAATCACTGAATTAAACGAATTACCTAAAATAAAGTCTACATACTGATGGCCGCAACAAAACAAGTGGAGGATTCACAACTCCTGGACTGGATCAAAAAACCGGAAAGCCTGGAAAAAGGATTCAGAGCCCTTGTTGAAAAATATCAACAAAAATTGTATTGGCATATTCGTAGAATGGTTTTGTCGCATGATGATGCAGACGATGTTCTTCAAAATACATTTATCAAAGTGTATCGGAGCATTGGACAATTTGAACAAAAAAGTAGTTTGTTTACCTGGTTGTACCGGATCGCTACCAATGAAAGTTTAACATTCATCGAACGGAATAAAAAATTCCAATATGATTTTGTCGAGGATCAGGATGAACATCCAGCAATCAGTCAATTGAAAGCAGATCCCTATTTTGATGGGAATGAAATTCAATTGGCATTACAAGATGCCTTGAGCCGATTGCCGGATAAACAGAAACAGGTTTTTTTGTTGCGCTATCATGATGAAATGTCTTATCGAGATATGTCTGAAGTATTGCAAACTTCAGAAGGAGCTTTAAAAGCTTCTTATCATCATGCAGTTAAAAAAATTGAAGACTATTTTAAACAAAAAGAATTAATCTAATAATGAACCACCTAACCAATCCAGAATCAGATCCTAAGTTGCCTATGGAGGACTTGCTAAAAGGAAGTTCGGGATTTGTTATTCCTGAAAATTATATGGACCAGGTTGCTGATTCTATCATCAATCAAATTCGGTTGGATAATAAATTTGATGAATCACAAAATGATCTTTTTAAAGTTCCAGAAAATTATTTTGAAGAATTTCCAAATCGAATTTTAAATAAAATTGAAAGCGGTCAAATACCAGAATCGTTACACCAAAATCCATTTAAAGTTCCAGAAAATTATTTTAATACTACGATCCAAAACATTCTTGAAAAAACATCGGATTCAGAATCTAAAATAGTAGTAAAAACAAATTTTAAACAAGTTTGGTCTTATGCCGCAACAGCCTGTGTCCTGTTGGTAATTTCCTGGTTGGGATTCCGTTTGTATAGCGACCCGAAACCGGTGGATTATTTTAGCAATATAACTGAAGATGAATTATTGGAATATGTTTCAACCTATGCAGTTGATTTTGATCAATCCAGTCTTGCAAGTGTAATCAATGAAGAAGAAATTAATTCACTTGAAATCATGGATGATGATATCGATGACGAAACCTCAGATTTATTAATTCAAATTTTAGAATAAAATATTAAAACGATAGAATCTATGAAACGCTTTTTAATTACCATTTTAATATTCAACGGACTGGCTACATATAGCTGGTCACAAGTTGATCCGGAGAAACGTCCTGAAGGAAGGGAACGTATGTTGGAAAAAATGGAATCCATGCGCGTTGCTTTTCTAACCAATAAATTAGATCTTACTACGGATGAATCCACTCGCTTTTGGCCGGTTTACAATGAATTTTCCCGTAAACGAATGGAATTGCGAAAAGATATGGTCATGCAAAAACGCGATGCCCGGAACAAAGAAATGAGTGAGGAAGAATCCAATAAAGTACTCGAAGAGCAATTTAGCATCCAGGAAAAAGAACTCAGCCTAAAGAAAAATTATTACGAAAAATTTAAAGCCATCCTTCCACCTCAAAAATTAGCACAACTGGAACCGGCAGAAATGGAATTTAACCATGAAGTCATACGAAAATTGAAAGAACGCCGCGAAAATAGAATGGGCGGAAAAGGCATGAACAGGAGGTAAATTTATTAATCCTGCAATACTGCAATGCTGCAATTTTACAACACAACAATCCTTCAATTTCACATTGTAACATTGTAGTATTGAACCATTGGAACATTGTAGCATTGGAACATTGGAACATTTCTTCCAATATATGTCGTAACTTTGCAGCTTATTATCCTTCATGAGCGACCAAATCAAGCATGAATGTGGACTTGCCTTTGTACGCCTGCTAAAGCCTTTGGATTTTTATCAAAAAAAATACGGAACCTGCTTTTATGGGTTACAGAAACTGCATCTGTTACTCCAAAAACAACGAAATCGGGGCCAGGATGGGGCCGGTCTGGCAACCATAAAATTGCACGTGGAGCCCGGTAAAAAGTATATATCCAGACGCAGAAGCAATTCCTCAAATTACCTACAAGCCTTGTTTGAAGGCGTTATGCACCATTTTAATAATCTGACCGACGAACAATTGAATGATGCCCAATGGATGAAAGACCATAAACCGTTTATGGGTGAAGTACTTTTAGGCCATTTACGATACGGAACTCATGGAGACAATACCATTGAAACGGTCCATCCATTTATACGGGAAAACAATTGGATAAGCCGAAATCTGGTTTTAGCCGGGAATTTTAATATGACCAATGTGGAAGAACTCTTTGAAAAATTGGTTTCATTAGGTCAATTCCCTAAAATTAAAGCAGATACCATTACCGTACTTGAAAAAATCGGTCATTTTCTGGATGAGGAAGTACAACAATTGTTTAATTGGTATAAACCAGAAGGATTAAGTCAACAACAAATAAATCCACTGATTTTTGAAAATCTGGATGTTTGCAATGTCTTAAATAAAGCTGCTAAAAAATTTGACGGAGGCTATGTCATTGCGGGCATGATAGGTCATGGAGATGCCTTTATTTTAAGGGATCCTAATGGCATCCGCCCGGCGTTTTATTACCAAGATGACGAAGTAGTAGCCATGGCATCTGAACGTCCGGCTTTGCAAACAGCCTTTGAATTGCAATTAGAAGATATCAAAGAATTAAAACCTGGAAACGCACTCATCGTTAAATACAATGGTCAGGTTAAAGAAGAATTATGCCTCGAGCCACAGGAAAAAAAGTCCTGCAGTTTTGAGCGCATCTATTTTTCAAGAGGCAATGATTCCGATATTTATCAGGAACGTAAAAATCTTGGACGGGAATTAGCCGGGCCAGTCATCAAAGCCATAAATGAAGATTTTGAAAATACCGTTTTTTCATTCATTCCGAATACGTCTGAAACGGCTTTCTATGGATTGATGGAGGGTTTATACGATCATCTCAACCAACGCAAGGCAAAACATATTTTAGAGCTTCCACAACCCATTTCTAGCGATTCTCTGAATAAAATTTTATTCAGTAAGCCGAGAATCGAAAAATTAGTAGTTAAAGATGATAAAATGCGGACGTTTATTGCAAACGATAAAGTCCGAGGTAAAATGGTATCGCATGTTTACGATGTAACCTATGGGGTTGTCCGGCCTGGAATTGATACCCTGGTGGTTTTAGATGATTCTGTAGTAAGGGGAACTACATTACGAGATAGCATCATTCATATTCTGTCTACTCTTAAACCTAAGAAAATAATTGTGGTCTCTTCAGCTCCACAAATTCGCTATCCGGATTGTTATGGAATCGACATGTCTCAAATTGAAAAATTTGCAGCCTTCAAGGCCTTAGTAGAATTGTTGCAAGAACAAAATAAAGAAGATCTCTTGGAAGAAACGCTTGAAAAGTGCCTTGCACAACAACATCTACCCATTGAAAAAATGACTAATTATTTGGCAGATCTTTATGATGTCTATAGTTATGAAGCAATTTCTAAAAAGATCGGACAAATGCTTACTCCTGAAAATGCACCTTCTGAAGTTGAAATCATTTTTCAAAAAATTGAAGGTTTGCATAAATCCTGCCCACATCATACCGGAGATTGGTATTTTTCAGGCAACTACCCGACTCCAGGTGGCTACCGCGTAGTCAATACGGCTTTTATTAATTATATGTTGAAAAATGATGTTCGGGCTTATTAAGCTTTTATCATTTTTTTGAACACAATAGAAATCCGTTTAGATAATTAATAACATAGGCATCCCGCTTTTTTTCGTAGTTAATATTTTTTAGAAAAAAACGATATTTAAATCGGCTGGACTCTAAGTCAACTGGTTTTTCTAAAAGTGTATTCGCATGTTCATCTGAATAATTAGCCTCTAATTTTGATACAAGGGATTCTAAAGAAATTGAATCCTTTACAACAGTATTTAAAATAAGACATTTGCAAAGCTGTCCTTCCAACTGAATACTGTCTTGAATTGATCCATCACTTAAATCCACAACAAATAACCATTCCGCAGGTATTAATGGAATGCTGTTGCGATCATAATAAGACAAATATCGGGTTTGTGATTGCGATGCGTCCATTTGGGTGCTATCTATTAAACCCAACTTTTCAAACAATGCATATTCATCCTGATTGATTTTTAAACTGTCCATCACAATTTTCGAAGGTATGATATCAGACAAATCTTCAAGTGCTCCGATGCTTTTGATTTCACGCATCATTTCCTTTATTTGCTCTTTGTCATTAACCGACAAGCTGCTTAAATCAGATTTCATTCGACCGGCTTCCATCAATTGCAAAGCTTCTAACTTTTTTTGATTCGATGCTTCTGATTGCGGACTGTAGTTTCGAAAGCATCTATTGGACTCATGGTTCCAACGATTAAAAATCCCATTAAACTTAATGGAATCCATTTGATATTATCTTTTTTTGAAAATATAAAATAGACACAAATTCCTAACAACCAAATCCCTGTTATGAGTACAAAATATCGGGGCGGCGTAAACCCATAATCTGAAAGTCGCCGATAGATAGCTACAAAAAGCAAGAAGACCAGGGGTAATAGTCCGTAATAAAAATATTTTTTATAAAAACGAGATAACTTGTTTTCATATAAATCTGCTAATTTAAAATTTAAAAGAAAACTGAATATTCCAACTCCAGAAAAACCAAGGACCAGAGAAGAAACCCATCCATGAGGCAATTGCCAGTTTGCTAAAATTTTAAATCCAAAAGCATATAATATTACAAAGTAAAGCATGCTCATTGGAATCAGAATGTAATTGACCAAAACCTTTAGCGCTTTGATCCATTCTACTTTGTCTTCAGTTTTTAAATTAAATACTGGGTAGCCGCTTAAAAAAAAGAAAGGATGGTAAAAAAAAGCAATAATAAAGAAGATATAGATATACAATTTTCCATCAATATGAATTTCAAACAACTGATCCACTGCAACCAATGCAATGGCAAGTCCTGAATAAATTACCAAGGTATAAAATGCACCGATATACCATTGGATTAGTAAATTTTTATTGTATTCCCAAAACTCAAATGGAGCATTTGGTTTTAAAAATGGGACTACCGATACGAACAGATGAAAAATTAAAAATATTGAAAGAAAACGAATCGGACGTCGCAAATGCTCAAATTCAAAATCCGGAGCAATTGCAAAATAAATTAACAACAACAAAGCAATTCCTGAACCTAAGATCAGGTATTTTTGAATGACTGATTTTGAATACAATTCACAACAGGCATGCAGTCCAATCATCAGGGGCAAACCGGTACCCAGCGTAAACATCAGTCGCTGTTTCCAAATTGTAGAATGATCCACTCCAGTATCAATTTGGTTAATTGCTAACAAAGTAAATCCAACAGCACACAGTGCAGCAAGTGGAAATCTTAAAATAACATCTTTAGCATTATCCCAAATGACTGGAATTGAAAAATCTGACCATTTCATAAGAATTCCATTTAAGTAAATAAGTAAATTCGTCCAAATCTACTATAAAAACGGTATGCCAAATTGCTTATTCCTGGGTCGGAAATACATATCCGGTCATTTTTATGATTTTCATGAGATATTCCCCATAGGTACTTTTGCGCAATAAATAGGCTTGCTCATACAATTGTTCAATATTTATAAAGCCCATGAGATACGCTACTTCTTCAATACATCCTATTTTTAATCCTTGTCTTTGTTCAATAACCTGAATAAATTGCGATGCCTGCATGAGCGATTCATGGGTCCCTGTATCTAACCATGCAACCCCACGACCCAGCACAGAAACTTTAAGTTTCTTTGCCTTCAGATATTCTATATTGACATCAGTAATTTCATATTCTCCCCTGGCAGAAGGTTTTAAATTTTCAGCAATGAATACCACGCTGTTATCGTAAAAATAAATTCCGGGTACTGCAAAATGTGATTTTGGATTCTCAGGTTTTTCTTCAATTGAAATGGCGTTGAGATCATCATCAAATTCAACAACTCCATAACGCTCCGGGTCTGCAACCGGATACGCAAAAATTACCCCACCGCTAGGATCAGAACTTGCTTTTAGTAGATCTGGAATTTTATGGCCGTAAAAAATATTGTCTCCCAAAATCAAACAAACCGGGTCTTTCCCAATAAATTCTTTACCCAAAACAAAAGCCTGGGCCAAACCATTTGGCACTAACTGTTCTTTATAACTAATTTTCATACCCAACTGGGAACCATCTTTCAATAGTTCTTTAAAATGGGGCAAATCCTTTGGAGTTGAAATGATCAATACTTCCCGGATGCCGGCCAGCATCAGGGTTGACAATGGATAATAAATCATCGGTTTGTCGTAAATAGGCATTAGCTGCTTACTCATCGCCAATGTAAGAGGATATAAACGGGTACCCAATCCTCCAGCTAGTATAATTCCTTTCATTTTATGTGTTCGATTTGATTTAGCAATTGTTTTTTTACATTAGATAGAATCAACTTAAGTTGATTTAATTCTAAAGTATCTAAAGCATCTTGTCTTTCTATGAATCCAATGATCTGTTCACAACTTTGAATTCCCTGTGGACAATGAATCATAGAAAAATTGGTCTTTAATTCATGAATCTTATTAAAAAGTCTTTCAGTATGATTTGCTTTTACCATTTCCAAAATTGCATTCATTTTTAAATCTGAATCTTGAATCCATTCATCCAACATTTCCTTCAAAAGTTGATCATCTCTGAAAACAATTTCCCGAATGAGTTTCAGATCAATTAAGATTTCCATATTCTGTATAAAGTTGATCTGTACGTGGATAATAAATAAACTGCGCTCCTAATTCGGATAAAACAAAAATGCAAAAGTGATTAGAATGATTTTTATAAATTTTCTGGAATTCTGAAATTTTTTCTTCTTCTATAAGGCTTTTCACTACAAATTCTTCCAGGCTGGACGCATGCACAGACCAAATTCCGGTTTCGGGTCCGGCTTCAATCAATTTGACCCCCATTTCTAATTCCTGTTGGTGAATTATAAAAATCGGATAGTTGCTGACTTCCTGGTCAAGCATGATTTCAAGGGCTTCGTTTAAAGCTTTTCGGTATCGCCTTAAATCGTCCTCAAGTTGAAGGTATTTTTCAAAATCTACATTCATTTGTGCAAAGATAATAAGGCCACACTTTCTATATGGTTGGTATGCGGAAACAAATCAACTGGTTTAATTTTTATAACTTGATAATTTTCCTTCAATAAAGCAAGATCACGAGCCTGTGTCCCTGGATTACAGCTGACGTATACCAAAGTTTCAGGCTGTAATTGCTTGAGATGTTCAATAACTTTTTCATGCAATCCGGCCCTGGGTGGATCGACGATAACTACATCTGGTTTTCCATAAGATGCTACTAGATTTTCAATTGAAATATCTTTTGCGTCAGAATGAAAAAAACTGCAATTTAATAATTGATTGGCGTCTGCATTTAGACGAGCATCTTCAATTGCTTCGCCAATTTCATCCACTCCAACAATTTGTCGCGCAGAATTTGCCAAATAAATGCCAATACTTCCAACTCCACAATACCAGTCATACACAGTTTCAGTTCCTTTTAATGAACAAAAGTCTTTAACGATTCGATACAGTTCAGTTGCTTGACGTGTATTTGTCTGAAAAAAGGATTTTGGACCAATTAGAAAATTTACATGGTCCATTTGTTCAGTCAGGTAATCTTGTCCAAATACTTTTACAAAATTCAAGTCAAACAAACTATCGTTTCGTTTTGGATTAATAACTTTATAAAAACTTACAATTTCCGGAAATTTTTTAGGTAACACCTCAAGAAGGGCATCCAATTTTTCCTGGTCATCAAAAGCGGTTACCAAAATACACATGATGTTATTTTGAGAATTGCTTCGGATAATCAGGTTTCTCAAATATCCTTTTTGCTCATGAATATTGTAAAAATCCCATGCTTGCTGGACTGCAAAATCTTTAATAAAATTTCTTATATCATTCGAGCGATCAGATTGCAAATAGCATTTCTGAATGTCCACCACTTTATTAAAATTACCCGGTCGATGAAATCCCAGAGCAAGTTTATCTGAATCTGCCAGTTCGGTATGCAATTCCTCTTCTGTAAGCCATCGTTTATTAGAAAACGTAAACTCCAGTTTATTTCGATAAAATTCGGTTTGAGATGCACCTAAAATGGGTTCAAATAAGGCCTGATCAATCTTTGCAATGCGGGTTAATGCATCATAAACAACCGTTTGCTTTTGATTCAATTGTTCTGCATAATTCAAATGCTGCCAACTGCAACCTCCACAAATTCCAAAATGGGCACATACAGGCTCTACCCGATGAGGTGATGGCATTAAGATAGTTTCTGTTTTACCCTGCCAAACCCCCTTGCGCTTTTTTGTGAGTATTACTTCTACCTGATCCCCCGGAATTGCGTGGTCCACAAAAACAACCAGGCCTTCTGCAGTGCGACCCACAGCAGCTCCTTTGTGTGCAATTCCTGTTACATGCACGATTTCTCTTCGGATTGATTTTTTTCTCATGGTTGAAGTATTTCAAATTCAATCCTTCGGTTTTGGTAACGTCCAGCTTCCGTGTCATTTGGTTCGATAGGATTTGATTCCCCTTTCCCATCAAAAATCAGCCGTCCGGATTCGATTCCATTTTTAATTAAATAATTGGTTACCGATTGTGCCCTGTTCTTAGATAATAGCAGGTTATCTTCAACAGAACCCACGTCATCTGTATGGCCAGTTATTTTCAATTTCATGTTTTTCTGGTTTCGCAAAAAATGAATGAGTTCATCCAATTCAAAAAAACTTTCATGCTTCAATTTATCAGAACCTGATTCAAAAAAGATATTTTTCAGAACGATTGGTTTTGAGTTTGTTTGATCCACTTTTCTAAGCTTTTTATAGATTACTAATGGATTATAAATTAAACGAACTTCACTGCATCGAAATTGATCCGGTTCAAAGACGTAATCCGGATTTGAAACGTGCAAGGCATAGTCCGCTCCAGTAGGAACAGAAATTAATACATGACCTGTTGTTTCAAGTTCCTTGCTAAAATAAATTCTTTTGTTTTTCAAATCAAATACATTTATGGTTGTAGCAACGGGTTTATTGGTATTGATATCACTTATAAACAGCTCAACATAACTCGAAGGTGTTACATGCAAATGCTCAGGCAATTCCAATTCAAATAAGTCTAAATTAAACCGGAGTTTCTGATCAACTTGATTAAAATGATTTTGGTCACTTGCAAAGCAAGCATGTTTTCCATCAGGATACACAATAAAAGAAGATTCGTCTCCTTTTGAATTGATAGGATATCCCAGATTTACTGGACCTTGCCACTGGCCCTGTTCAGAAAGTTTTGAATAAAATAAATCTTTACCACCCATGCCCGGATAAAAATCACTTGAATAATATAAAATTCCTCCATTGGGATGTACAAAGGGACAGTCTTCATTGCCGGTAGAATTGATCGCATGGCCTAAATTTTTTGCCATAGACCAGGACCGGTCTTCTTTGCGTTTGCTGTACCAAATATCAAATCCACCCAAGGTGCCTTTTCTATTGCTGGTAAAAAAAATACTGGATCCATTCGAACTAAAACAAGCCTGAGATTCGTAAGCTGCTGTATTAATTTTTTCACCCATATTAATTGGTTCTGTCCAATGATCAGATTTAAAATAGCTGATGTATAAATCGCAGCCTCCATATGAATTGATGCGATCACACGAAGTGAAAACTAAACTTAATCCATCCGGGGAAATTGCAGGTGAGCCTTCATTATTTGGTGAATTCAATTCATCAATCGGTTCCGCTGGAGTCCATTCATTATTTTCAAAATGACTGATATATAAATCTTCATCATTAAATTTTGTTCTTCGTGTAAAGACCATCATTTTAGCATCCGCAGTCAGGCTTGGAAGATACTCTGAGAATTCTGTATTAAGTTTAATGATCGGTTTTGGAACGAGTTTCAACGGATATTTGAAAGCAGAATCAGCGAAATGCAATTTAGGTAACAGCATGCGTGCTTTTGACAACAACTCTTTATGGACTGTATCCAGTTCTATAAAACGAAGTAAATTTTGTTCAGCTTCATTAAATAAATCCAATTGGTATTGACACAATGCCTGGGTATAATAAACTTTAGGATTAAACAATGAATCCAAAGCTAGCACCTGATTAAAATGCGTTGAAGCGCAGGAATAATCTTTGATATCATAACAAACAGATGCTAATTGCAACTGTGCATCAATAAATTTAGGATTTTGAACAATTAATTTTTCAAATAACTTAATTGCTTCTTCAAACTGGTTGCTTTGATAATGCTGTACAGCTTTTTGATATAATTTTAGCTCTGACTTGCTTGCATTCTTTGAAGTGATCACATCCTGCGCAGGCAGATTGTACAATAAAATAAAGTGGATCAAAAAAATAAATGAAAGTTTCATCTCAGAATGGTGAAACGAATAAACCTAAAAATTTGTTATAAAAAATTACGCTTGCTCTGCTAATAAAAGCGAGGCTGATTGGGAACCCAGTTCAGCTGCTTTTTGAAGATCGAGAATGTAATCGGCCTTTCCTGCTGCTTTACGAGCCATGCCACGATGCATAAACACTTCAGCTTGATTGGTTTCTGGATTTAATTCTGCCTTTTCAAGCGATTTATCAAATGCATCCAATGCAGCATCTACCTGACCTAATGCGAATAGCGACTTCCCATAATTAAACCAAGTCTTAGACAAGTATTTAAGATTTGGATCATTCTCAGGAAAATTCCTGGTTATAAATAATTTGTATTCAAATGCGGCTTTTTCAAATTGATTCAATTCGAGATGACAATTCCCCTTTACGCGACGCGATGCCCAATAAAGCGGTTGCAGTGCGATTGATTGCTTGGTAGCTTCTTCCAATGCAGAAATGGCTCCTTCCAAATCATTTTTTATCATCAGACTCCGCGCAAGACCGTAATGCGAGGATGCATTCATAAAATCATACTTGATGCTCTTTTTGAAATCATAAATGGCATCATCATAATTTTTAAGATGAAAATTGATGTAAGCTCTTTTTTCATAAGCTTGTGAATGCCGGTCGTGTTTTTCAATTGCTTCTGTTAATAATTGAATGGCTTCTTGCTCTTTTCCAATTTGTTCAGCCATTTTCTTACCTTCTTGATAAAGCATCACAGAGGTTTTATCCCCTAATGGTTCAAAATGACAGTAATGCAAAATTTTACCATTATCCGTCATCCAGGCATTGATGCTGCCGGAAAGTGAAAATTGAGCACAATATTCAATTAAACTGATTGTGTTTTTCCAAACCTTTTCTGATGAATTGCCGATAAACCGACCAATATTTAAGGATTTGTCTTCCGGGAAAAAGATTGTTTCAGGGGTTTTAAAGAGAATTTCTTTCTTATAAAGTGTCTCTGAGCGTTGATTAAAAAGTTGATAAACCTTTTGAAATGAACGTTCAGTACCAAATTCAAACTTTCCCTGTATGATCACTTTGTAAAACGTGCCATGCATCATAAATATCCTGTTTTTCAGCCCATCCGTAATTATTTATATTGTTTTCACTCAATTCAATTAAGTAAAAGCAAATAAAATTCCGGTATTTGAAATATTGAAATATGTAGCTGCCTGTATTAAAAGCAGCTAACAAAGATCGTAAGAAATTAATGATAAACCAATTAAAACTGGCTCTAATTGATTAATAATCAAAGAATTAATTTTTTTATATGTATATAATTATGATTTCTTGGTGTTTATATATAGTCTTTAGACTTAATCAATGCTAAAATAAGTCCTGAGAATGAGCCAATTCTTTCATTTACAGTCTGTTAATCAAATCCAAACGCGTGTACCTTCCGTACAATTCTTACAAATGTCTACGGATTTTCTGGAGGACCAAATTTGCTTTCTGAAATTCTTGTAAGCGCCCCCATTCCAAATTGTTTGAAAATTATCATCTTTCAAACTTCCCAATGGGTGACTGGCATCTTTATCAAAACAACAGGGTACGACTTGCCCATCCCAGGTAATTACAGGGGCATGCCAAAGTTTCCAACACCCGTTTTTCAATTTATTTTTAATTTGAAATTGGCCTGTTTCATTTTTCTGGTAACGGGAATAAACTTGTGATTCTGGAATAAAATCCGAACCATTTTCAAAATCATAAATTTGGGCCGTTTTTAATTTAAGTTCATCTACCCCCAGTGAAGCTGCAAGTTTTTTTAAATCCGAAATCTGATGTTCATTTGATTTCATAACGATAAACTGTATGATAACATACGGAGTCGCTGAATTCAATTGTCGTTTCATGGTTACGAGGTTTTGAATTCCAGCTGTTACCTTATCTAAATTGCCTTCCTTTCTATAAATTTCATAGATATCCTGGGTGGTGCCATCCAAAGAAATGATCAGTCGGTCTAAACCGGATTGAATGATTCGTTCTGCCCGCTGTTTATCCAGAAAATGCCCATTGGTAGAACTCATGGTGTACAAACCAAATTTATGTGCAATGGAAATTCCTTCTTCAACATCCGGGTGTATAAAGGGCTCCCCCTGAAAATAGAAAGTGACTGCCCAAACTTTATTCTTTATTGGTTCAAGCCATTTTTTAAATTCCTGAATTTTAAGATTTCCGGTTGGTCGATTGAAACTCCGCAATCCAGAGGGACACTGTGGACACCGCAAATTACAAGCTGTTGTCGGTTCAACAGCGATTGCAATTGGAAGTCCCCAGTGAATAGGCCTTTTAATAAAATTAGAGAGATAATATGAAATGAATACCTTGCCTGCATTCCAAAGTCTTTGCAGACGGAATGTTTTTATAAATAATTTAAACTCCTTAATTTTCAAATTGCGAATTATCTTGCAAAGTTGCTCGTTTCTAGATGGAATCCTATAAATTAGAACCAATATTTAAATAAAATGCTACGCATTAAAAATCATTGCGTTTTGATTCATCCGAATTAAATGGCAATTCTACATCTGATTGGACAGTTTTAAGAATTTATAAATAGAAGTTATTCAATTTTTTTAATACCTAAGTTCGTATACCAGGCTAAATCAATTTGGCAACTTAAGCAGAAGCGCTTAATTTTGATCGAAATTTCCAATTCAATTTTAAGAAATACAAACCAAACCAGGAAGAAAGTCCATATGAAGTTTTTAATTGCAGGTTTAGGAAACATGGATTCAGACTATTTTGGAACCAGACATAATGTTGGATTTGAGGTTTTGGATTATATAGCCTCTAAATTAGGAGCTACGTTTAAAGTTTCCAGTCTTGCACATGTTGCCGAAGCTTCTTATAAAGGAAAAAAATTAATTTTAATTAAACCAAGTACATACATGAACTTAAGTGGCAAAGCCTTAAAGTTTTGGATGGAAAAAGAAAAAATAGAGCTCCAAAATTGCTTTGTCATATTGGATGATTTGAATTTAGATTTTGGCAGCATTCGGATTAGACCAGAAGGTACTGATGGCGGTCATAACGGATTAAAAGATATCCAGGAAAAATTAGCAACTAATAAATATCCACGACTTCGAATTGGAATTGGCAATCAATTCTCAAAAAGGCAAACAGGTCGATTACGTATTGGGGAAATGGAACGAAAAGGAATTAAATTTTCTTCCTGAAATAATAAAATTGTCTGGAGATGCTGCATTAAGTTTTTGCTTTGCCGGCTTAAGCAATACAATGAATCTTTTTAATTCAAAAAAGATTGTGACTGAAAGCATTTAACTTACCAATCTTTAACTAATAAATTAATTTTAATTCCTCGATCCAAATGGAATAATTAATTAATTCAACACGGTTCGTTTAGAATTTAATATTAATTAAATGAATCTCCAATATAACTTTTATAAGACTTTATCTTATTTAAATTTTACTGATATAAATAAGTTTCTAACAAATTAATTTTTTAATGTAAAGAATGAGTTGATAACTTTAAATAGTAAGAAAGTTATTAAAACACCATTCCAATGATTGCGATTTTATAAAACGTAGCAATTAAACAACACATAGGATGTTTAATAAATTTTATAAAAAAATCAACAACTACATTTGAAGAAATTCCCAAGTATTCCGTGTATCAAGAAGTTTCCATAAAAAAACAGCCATCCCCGGCGTTCGGGGATGGTCTGTTACAAGGGCTTACTTATTACAACAAGAATAATATCCCGAAGCACAGTTCACTGAACATTTAGAACCAATTTGATTCCCGCCAACAACCTGATATCTTGAATCGACCGAACAATTGGAAGATCCAATCCCTCCATTCGCACATTCTGCCGGAATTCCCTGCTGCACACAGGTGCAACTTATCCATGAAACATCCGGATCTGCCTTTGGCAAGCCATTAGAATAGAACGCAAACTGATTAGCTGCATCCGAAACGGTTACAAGGCTATGACCAACAAAATCAGCTCCTGCATGTAAGCTAAACGATTTAGATGTCCCGTTTATCAAATTCACAACCAGCCGATCCCCAAAATCACTCACACTTTTTACAGAAATCGATTGCATTCCACGATCAACAAAAGTTCCCCGAAGCATATATACCTTATTATCTGCCTGATAAAAACCCGGAACCAACAAAACATGGTCCGACTTTTCAATCAAAGCATAAAGCAAAGCACTCGCACGTTCCGATGTTTTTAATGTCAATGAATTATTAGATTTGTCACAGGATGCCATTAAAAACATCCCTACAAAACAAAAAAGAAATAAAATTACTCTCATGATGATACCATTTAATAGATGAAAGGATCTCTAAAACCATTGAAGAAAATTTTAAATAATTTATACCTGAACACTCACTAAATGAATATCAGAATTGCTATAAAAAATTCTACAATAAATTGTCAGTTTGTTAGAAGGTCCTATTAAAATTATTTTTTACAACAAGCGTAGGTCCCTTCTCCGCATTTTACACTGCAACGCTCTGTCACACCGGATCCTGCGACGGTTCCGGAAACTTCGACCGAACAATCTGTTGCGCCCATACCGCCTGAATCGCAGGTTTCTTTTTGTGGTAAGGTTTTGCAACCGCATTTAACGGCATCAACATCAGGGTTTGAATTTGGTAAACCATTCCGATAAAATCGCTCCTGATTTACAGATCCACTCAATGTAGCTAAACTATAGCCATGATAATTCGCAGGGATATCTGCACGTGTGGATAATATTAAATGGGAACCGTCAGATTTTAAAACATCCAATCCATCCTGGAATTCAGTTACAGCAACTGCATGTATCGTTTGATTGATTGAATTGTTTTCGTGATTCCGAAATACATAAATAAGATCCTGTGCCATTCCAGATTCTTTTAATAAAACCAAATAGGTATTGCCTCCAAGCAATCTGTAAGGTACTGCTGCTGCACTCAGTGCAGAACTCGTTGAAATGTGTTCTTCGGTTTCATTTTGACAAGCACTCCATAAAATGCCGCTGCATACCGCTAATAAAAATAGGTGTTGTTTCATAGTTAGTATTTAGGTATTAGAAATAATCCTTACTCACGCAGTTGGACGCCTGCGATTTGAATAGCCATGCATGGGTTGTTCTCAAATAGTAGCTCAAAGCAAAAACATCCTGGTGAAATTATCACCAACTTTATGCGCTTATTATTCGCTAATTTATTGAATGCGCTTATTTCATTATTGAAAACGCATAAAGGCCTTTTTATTGAGTTTTACAGCCAAGACTTCCTATTCTGAAATTTACCAATTCGACCTATTTAAACTAAAGTTCTAATTTTCAGCCCTTAAGATTGAAAATAAAACGGAATCCTATTACCTTTGCAATCCTTTTGAATAGCCCTTGTTGGGCTGTTTTTTATTTATAACTATTTGATATTAAATAAGTTAACTATAGATTATGGGAATGATTACCAGTATCCGCAAAAGACTTTGGGTCGTAACTGTCCTGATGGCGCTCGCTTTGGTCGGATTTATTGTTATGGATATGTCCTCCGGGGGATCCGCAAGCCTTTTTAATAATCCGGATACCGTTGGCAAGGTTGCCGGACAAACTTTAAGTTGGGCTGAGTTTCAAAACACCGAGCGGGTGTTGTATGCCAACTCTGAAGTTGACTACTTTGGTCGAAAAGATTATATGTGGAACCAATTTGTTGAAAAGGCCATTTTAGATAAAGAGGCTGGTTACAATGGAATTGGAGTCAGTCCTGCGGAAATTAAAGAACTTGAATTTGGGTATAACTTGTCCCCAGTAATTCAAAGAAATTTTAAAGATCCCAACACAGGTCAAATAAACCGTGAGCAATTAAATACCTTCAAACAAGGAATCGAAGATGAAAATTTGGATCCCCGTCTCCGCGATTTCTGGCTGGTTCAGGAAAAAGAAGTCATTAAAGACCGTATGTATAATAAATTGGGGGCCCTCGTTTCCAAATCTTTGTTCATGCCTAATTTTGCCATCGAACGGAATCAATTTGAAAGTAATTTCCGCTTGGATTTTAATTATGCAATTATCCCTTATCAGGCGATTCCAGATGAAGAGATAAAAATTGAGGAATCAGATTATTTAGAAGAAGTCAATACTAAAAAATCCATCCTTAAAACAGATGAAGAAACTCGTTCTTTAAAATACGTGGTATTAGATATAATTCCAACTGCTGAAGATTCCAGTCTTGCTAAAACTGCCGTTGAATCAAAAATAGAAGGATTTAAAACCAGTACGAATGATTCAAGCTTTGTGGTAAGCAATTTAGGAACCTGGAATGATGCTTATTTAACACAAGCTGAATTAAGTCCCGCATTAAGAGATACGATTTACAAATTTCCAAATGGTTCTGTTTATGGTCCTTATATAGATAATGGTGAATACCGGATTGCAAAAGTGTTGGATAAAAAAGTAATTCCAGATTCTGTAAAGTCAAGTCATATATTAATTCAGGTTAAAACCCGGGAGCAATATGTTTCTGCTGTTCGTTTATTAGACAGTCTGGGGAATTTAGTTAAAACCGGAAAAGCACGTTTTGATTCTTTGGCTATGAAATTCAGTCAAGACCAGGGATCTGCCGTTAAAGGTGGAGATCTTGGTATGGTTGCACTGGGTAGAATGGTTAAACCTTATAATGATGCAATATTTTACAGTTTAAATAAAGGTGAAATCAAAACCATTCTTACACAATTTGGAGTCCATTTAATTCAAGTTACCGATACGCGTTTTACTACAAATAAAAATGCAATTCATCTTGCTGTAATTGGAGAAT
Source organism: Saprospiraceae bacterium (assembly GCA_016712145.1). Classification (NCBI taxonomy): domain Bacteria; kingdom Pseudomonadati; phylum Bacteroidota; class Saprospiria; order Saprospirales; family Saprospiraceae; species Saprospiraceae bacterium. The sequence continues at coordinate 2,786,073 of JADJRO010000001.1, read as the reverse complement.
CCATATTACCTGGGGAAACCATCACCAACTCCATTTATGATGAAGCACAAAACCTGATTCAAACCAATCGGAATCTTGAAAGTTTAGAAAAGGCTATAAAAGAAGGTGGAAAATATACCATGGAGTTGGCTGGTAATTTATTTTTAAACTCGTATCAAATTCCTAAATTAGGTCAAAACTCAAACAATACATCCAGAGAAATGGTGCGCTGGGCTTATGCTAAAGATACTAAGGTCGGGGATGTCAGTACAGAAGTTTATAGCTTACAGGAAGAACAGAAAAAATACATCAACAAATATTTAATCGTTGCCTTATCTCAAATCCAAGCTAAAGGAATCGCATCCTATGAACCTTATAAGGAACAATTAAAGGGTGATATCATAAAGCGCAAAAAATTTGAAAAAATTAAAGAAAAAGTTGGACAAATTGCTGATTTAACGATGGGTCTTGGCGGCTATGTATATACCATAGATACAGCAAAAGATATTTCTCCATTTAGTGGTTACATCACCAATCTTGGGGAAGAATCAAAAGTTGTATCAAACTGCTCAAAACTAAGCGAAGGACAAACTTCACAACCTATTATGGGAGAAAAGGGAGTTTTCATTTGCAAATTAAATAAAAAAGTAATTCCACCCGTTGAACCAAATTTAGATCCATTCCGTGCATTCTATGTACATCCGGCTAAAAATGTGGCCATGAGTTATCTCATGAAAGCATTGCAAAAAAAGAATCCGGTTAAAGATTATCGAAGTAAATTTTTCTAGTTAATAATATTAAGGCCCTTTTTAGGGCCTTTTTTTTTTACAAGAATGTCATTCCAGGATAGTCATTGGAATCCTATTTTTAATCCATTCCCATTGCTACCATTTGATAAAACTCTTTACCAGTATTGGATTGTGATCAGAATAAGACGTGTGTAAAACCCGATGGGTACAAAACTGAACCTTATCGGTGTCCCCTATTATAAAATCTATTCGCAAACCCGGTAGTGCCCCGATGTAAGTTGTTCCAAGTCCATTGCCACATTTTAGAAAACTGTCTGTGCGTCCCTGGACCAGGAGTTTATAACTATAGGAAAACGGAGTGTCGTTAAAATCACCCGCAATCAAACAGGGATAAGGAGATTGTGCCGCATGTTCTTTCAACATACGAGCTTGCTTTGAACGAACAATTGCAGTGTTTTTATATTTACGAAACATTTTCCGAAGCGTACTGATTTTTTCACTGTTTTTGTCATCTTCATCATCGGTAATTTGCTCCAGCTCTTTTGCAATCCGGTTACTTTGCAAATGCACACTGTACACCCGTAACTTTCTACCTTGTACTAATAAATCTACCCACAGACAGCTGTTGGTTTTAGTTCCAAATTCAACCAGCCCTTTGTCAAGTATTGGAAAGCGTGAGTAAATTGCTGCACCGTGTTGAATTAAGTAATGAAAGTAGGGATACAATCCAGTTTTGTTTATAATATCATCTGAGAAAAAATTATTCTCCTGTACACACAAAATATCGGGTTCATGTTCTCGAATAAAAGCAGTAAATTTTGCTTTTTTGATTTGCATTTTTGAACTGGAGGTGTCTTTCAATTGCTTTAATCCATATACATTGTAGCTCATTACAGAAATGGCTTCTTGTTTGCATTTTTTATTAGAAGATTCTTCACCAAAAGCAAACATCTTTTGCCAACAAGTCCATCCAATTAATAAAGTAAGTATGGGAAGCCAGCTATTTTTTATTTGAAAAACTACCCAAAATAGAACAAATAAAATATTAATTAAAAACAGTGCTGGTATGAATAAACTGCTGATTGAAAACAACCAGAATCGTGCAGGATCCAGGCCTACAATAAAATAGCAAATAACGCAAAGTACAGACCAGACAATGTTGACGGATAACAAAAACCGCAGCATCGCTTAGTCTTTACCAAATTGATCCAAAAATTCTTTTTCTTCCTGACTTAATTTTTCAATGCCTTGCAATCTAATTTTATCCAAAATGGCATTCATCTTTTCTTCTTTTGAAATTGTCGGCTTAAATTGAGTACGCTTTTGAACAGGAGGTCTTTTCTGTTGCATCTTGCTCGCACTTTTTGAAAAGAGGTCCAACCAGCTATCCATAGCAACTCCTTTTCGAAGTAAATTGATGTACGCCCATCCCCAAAATGCACCTCCAATATGTGCAAAATGTCCACCACTGTTGTTGTTTTGACTGGCAAACACTAAATCCAAAATCAATACAGCCAAGGCCAGATATTTTATAGGTATGTTTCCTATCAGTAACAATCGGATTCCGTAATCTGGTGAAATGGTAGCAGCTGCAAACAAGAGTCCGATAACCGCTGCAGAAGCCCCCTGTGCATGTATTTCAATGCCTTGATACCACGGCAACACGAGAGTACTTAACAAGAAAAACAAACCACCAAAAATCGCCGCTTCAAAAAATATAATGATGGCCCGTTTTCGACCAATCAGATCCTCCACAATGGTGGATAAGCTGTATAGCCACAGCATATTCCAAAGCAAATGAAAAAAGCCTTCGTGCACGAATACATGAGTAATCCACACCCAGGGAAATTTGATATTATGCCAAATGTCAGATGACAAACTGATGCTGTTGATAATGTCATAATAGACTTCCCCGGGAAAACCCGAATTGGAAAAACTGAAATAGCCTTTCAATAAATTGATTGCAATAAAAACCAAGGTACACAATACAATCACCCGCAACCAGAAACCTCCAGTTCGAATCCGATAGTTGAGATCCTTATAAATGGAATCAAACATGGGTTACCATTTTTTTCGCCAATAATGGAGCATTAAAAATCCAAATAGAGCACCACCCAAGTGCGCATAATGGGCTATACCGGTATTGTAACCGCTAAGTCCCCAGATTAAATCTCCGCCAATAAAAAACAGGGCCAGATATTTTGCTTTAATCGGAATGGGAATGAACATCAAACTCATCGGTAAATTGGGATACAAATAGGCCAATCCGATAAACAAGCCATTGATAGCTCCGGAAGCTCCAACTACCGGAATGTTCATTTCTTCTACATTTCCAAAATAATGGATCAAAATGAACTTAGAAAGGATATGCAAAATCGCACCTCCCAATCCACAAGCCAGGTAATATGACAAAAACCGTTTCGTCCCCAAATCATTTTCCATCATCGGACCAATAAAAAACAAGGTCAGCATGTTAAACAGGATGTGATTGATATTCCCATGCATAAACATGTGAGTAATCGGCTGCCAGGGCCTAAACATTGGACTTTCTGGATAAAACAGGTATAAAAAATACTTGTAATCTCCCATCAAGGTCGAAGCAGCTAAAAATAAGATGACATTGATAATGATCAGGTGTTTAACGGCTTCAGTGAGGCGAATCATGTAATTGAATCCAATTTAAGTTAATAAGGAGCTGTAAAGATATTTTAAAATTATTAATATATGTTTTGGATGCCTTAAAACTTAGTATAGTTGACTTACTCCATTTTAGTTTTTAATTCATATTAATTTGGAGATTCATCCCATTAAAATTCATATTAGCAAAAAATAAATATGTTAAAATATTTGGTAATCAAAATAATTACATTAAATTTGGTAAATAATAAATTATTTCTAAAATGAAAATACACGTCCACACGTCCACACGTACATACGTACATACGCACATAAACACTTTAAGAAGTTATTAAAATTAACTCTAATTAATTCTTTACTGCTTTTAATATTATCTGAACTTAAATCACAAACTTATACAACTTGTGATTTGTCTGACGGGTATGATTTCGAGATTGACTGTGGAGGGGGTGTAGTTGACTTTTCCACTGTAGGAATACCTTCAAATTTAAATAATGCAAAAGTATATGTTACAAATGGCACTTTGTCAAATGATTATGCAATTTCGGTAGACAATGTAACATTTACTTTTTCAACCACAGGAAATTTATGGCTTTATTATAATGCATCCTTTAAAAATTGTTGTTTTATTGCTGAAAGTACTAATTGGAATGGAATTCATATTTCAAATTTAAATGAACAATTAAATATCGATTTTAGTTTATGTTATTTTGAAAATGCAGGTACTAGTACGACTGCAGCCATTTTTCAAGGACTCCCTCAAGAATTTAAATTGTCTGTAACACAATGCGAATTTATAGATTGCAGAAGAGCCATTTCTGTATCAAATCATCAATTTAATAATATTTCAATTTATAATTCTGATTTTCACATTAATAATAGTCAACTTCAAAATACAAACGGAACAATTGCAATTTATGCCAATAATTCACTTATTACTATTTATGGATGTGAATTTAGCGGATATCGTACCGGCATTAGAAGTCTGGCTTCAACAAATGCCACAATATTAGGTAGTGATTTTACAAATTGCATAACTGGTATCTTTTCTGAATCAAACTCAATTGCATTTGTTAAAACGTCCACTTTTTATTTAAATGGAATGTCAAGTACAGGAATTAATAGTTTTGATTCGTATCTTAATTCAAGCGGTAATGATTTCCAAAATTGCAAATATGGTATAAATATTACCAGTAAAAAAGGTAAGCTAGCATCGAATGCCTTTAATATTTGGAAGAACACTTTTGGAATGAGTAATAATGCATTTGGACTGATCGGTATTAATGTTTTCAATTTTGGAAATTCTGTAAGCGGATTCACTAAAATTCATAATGATAATCAAATCGGTTATTATAATCCGGTAAATAGTGATCCATCGGGCATTTACATAAGAAATATAACAGCTACTAATTCAATCGAAATAAAGAATAATACAATTATTGGCAATCATAATGGTATTGTTGTTGAAGGGGCACATTCCACTTTAATTGAAGGAAATACAATCTATGCAAACCCCTTATATGCTAGCAATGCACCGTTTGATCCTTGGTCCTGCATTAGATTAGTTAATAGTGTAAACTCTTTAATAAAAGGCAATACAATTTCAAGTACAAATTTATATGCAAATGGTCTAAATACTAAAGCAGGAAGCTACAATAAATTTTGTTGCAATACTATTAATCAAGCTAAAAAAGGGGTCACTTTTGATGAAATGTCAACTGCTGAGCTCAAAGGAACTGAAATAAAAGCTGGTTTAAATTATGAAGGACTTTACTTGGGTGAATTTGGCATTATTGGTCCGCAATATTACAGTAACAACACTTGGTTGCAAAATGGATCTAATGGAGCTAAAGCTGAAGGGAATAATTCAAATTATCTTAGTTCAAAATTTACTGTCCAAAATAGTTCAAGCCCCATCCACCCAATAAATGTAAATAAATCAGGGTGGTTTGATATTATTAACTCTGCAAATATTACAGAATGTTCAAGCTATTTAGGTTCAAATTGTGATATAAGTTGGGTTCCGAATAAGATAAATAAATTTTTAAATCTTGATAGTTTTGTTGTTACGGATAATTTTAATGATACATTTGGAATTGATCAAGCCAATCAAGTCCGTTTCAATCTGTTCTATAATTATTTGACCGACTCCACAATTTATTTGAATGATACCCCTATATTAAATTACGTTCATGAAAATATAAACTCAGAATTGTATCAATTGTCTGAAATTAAATATGAAATCAGTAAATTGTTATTTGCAAATACATTTTGGAATATATATGAAACTTTTCAATCTGAATACTTACATTTTAGTGATACTCTTTCAGAGAAATTAGCGGAGCGACCTTTAAAATTGGATTCTATTTATTGTGAAACGAATTGGAATCATTTATTGGAATTAAAATACAGTGCTGATACCAGTTTAATAAATGCAACAACCGATTTCGAAACCAATATTGTCACTTTACAAAGCCAAATTAGTTCATTTAGTCCAGCTTCTATTTGGGCATTCCGTTACAAACAATATTATGAGATTTTGAGCTCAATTATTGATAGAGATAGCCTATATATAGAATCGGCCGAAATTGATACATTAACAATTATTTCCAGTCTTTGTACAGTGGCTTATGGTGAATTGGTTTACAATGCCGCCAATATATTGAACTTTTTTGGAGATAGCATTGTCCCTTCTCAAAATGCATGTTTCGAACCTGTGGAAATTGCTAAATTTAAACATGCGGGATTTAAAGAAAATAAAATATTTAACAACTTTCTAGATAGCCAAAATTTAATTGAAAACACTCCAGTTGAAATTTACACTATTGATGGCAAATTAATTTACATAGGTAATTACAATCTGGATCAATTAATGTCTAAATTAAATTCAGTCCCAAGCAATTTTGTAATAGTTAAGAATTTAAAAGACTCAAAATTTTTCAAGTTGTTTTTAAATTATAAGTAGTATAAATGAGGTATATTGGATTGAATATTATTTTAACCATATATTGGTTATTTAATACTGTACTTTTATTATCTCAAGATAACATTTGGCCAATTGGTAAAAAAAACGAATTTCCAATTGGAGTTGATACTTTTGGAACTGAATTCTTATATTTTAATGGTAATGAACTTGAACATTTCTATATTAGAAAATTCATAAATTTTGCAAGCTGTGTCTCTAGTATAAGTTTGGATTCAAAACTTATCTACTTTTCAAATGGAATTCATATTTATAATAAGGAATTGGATATTATGGAAAATGGCAATGATATTAATCCAGGTCAAGTTCAAAAAGATTTTAGTAAGGAAGGCTATCCATCACTCAATTCATTTTTTAGTGTATTTAGCCCAGGAAAAGAAAATGAAGAAGTTGATTTGATTCACATGCAACAAGAATATCAGGGTGGTAAATGGAAAGATTGCATAGGTTCCTTTTTATACCATACAAAAATTGATATCAAAGCCAATAATGGATTGGGTAAAGTTATTTTTAAAAATAAAATAATTGGAAGGGGACCATTTAAGAGGGGTAGCCTAGCAGCTTGCCGCCATGCCAATGGACGGGATTGGTGGTTTGCAATAAATCCCTGTAACGACTCTTTGCAAGTCTATTTGATGTCTCCCGAAGGACCTAAAATTCATCATTTTGATTCTTTATCTTACAAAATACCCGAAGCAGAAGGACAGGGTGTATTTAGTCCGGATGGCCGGTTTTTTGCAATAAATACGAATAATTATAAGTTGAATCAAAGTGAAATACATCTCTTTGATTTTAATCGTTGTACAGGGCATTATACAAATCATAGATCCTGGCAATATTCAGATATACCACAAGATCATACCGCCGGAGTTGCTATTTCTCCCAATTCCAGGTTTATGTATGTTATTTCACGAGAAAAAATTCATCAGTACGATCTGTGGGTCAGCGATATTAAAAATTCTGATGTGGTGGTAGCAACTTATGATGGATATCAGGACATTTATGGTCCTACGGTTTTTTTTACAGCCCAGTTGGCTCCAAATGGTAAAATATACATTACTGGAAGGCTCCCAATATTTAATTTAACTATAATTGAATACCCTGATTTATTAGGTAAAAATTGCAATGTAATACAACATGCATTACCACTATTATTTCAAAATACATTTTCAATGCCTTACTACCCAAATTTTCGATTGGGTTCAGAAAAAAACAGTAATTGCGATTCATTAATGGTTTCAACAAAATACGTTTCTGCATCAGAGAAATTAGAAATAAATCCATCCCCTGCACATTCTAAAATTTATATTAAAAATTTGAATGATACCCATATTGAACATATCGATATAATAAATTTGGAAGGAAATTCAATAATTAACTTACAGGGGCAATCAATTCGTGAAATAGATATCAGTACCCTTCAAGCTGGAATTTACTTTTTACGCTATAGAACTAAGAACAGCAGTGGTATTGAAAAATTTTTAGTTGATTAATTTCCCTTGTTTCTTAATGAGTTTTCTATATTAATCTCTTCTCTTTATTTTTTTAAAAAATAGTTTGGTTTCTTTGAATTCAGTTTGCTAAGATTATTTTAATCTTACCTTTGTATCTTAATGTATAAATTTTGATTCAATCAGACGTTTTAATATTAGGAAGCGGAATTGCCGGATTAAGTACTGCCATTCAATTAGCTGAAAAGAATCCAGAATTGGTAATCCGGGTTGTAAGTAAAACAACTCAGGAAGAATGCAATACACGCTATGCGCAAGGAGGAATTGCAGCTGTTTGGGATCGCATCAAAGATGATTTTCAAAAACATATTTTGGATACCATGGATGCGGGCGATGATCTTTCAGATGAATCGATTGTAAAAATCGTTGTCGAAGAAGGTCCGCAACGGGTTCAGGAATTGATTGACTGGGGTGCCCGTTTTGATAAGGTACCAAATGATAAAGATTATGATCTGGCACGGGAAGGGGGGCATTCGGAAAAACGAATTTTACATTATCGGGACTTGACGGGTGCAGAAATAGAACGGGCGCTGTTAGAAAAAGCAGCCAGTTTTCCAAATGTAATTCTTCTCGAACATTATTATGCCATTGATGTCATTACTCAACACCATTTAGGGTATAATGTAACGCGCATCATGCCCGACATTGAATGCTATGGAGCTTATTTACTCAATCTCCAAAACCTGGAAGTCGAAACCCATTTGGCAAAAATTACTGTACTCGCAACCGGCGGTGCAGGCCAAATCTATAAAACGACTACCAACCCAATTATTGCTACCGGCGATGGAATTGCCATGTTGTATCGTGCTAAAGGGCATGTTGAAAATATGGAATTTGTACAATTTCATCCGACCGCCTTGTACCAGGCAGCCGGTGAAAATCCAGCTTTTCTGATTTCAGAAGCGGTGCGTGGTTTTGGAGGAATTCTTAAAACCAAAGATGGACAGGAATTTATGCACAAATACGATGATCGACTTTCCTTAGCTCCCAGAGACATTGTAGCAAGAGCCATCGATAGCGAACTAAAAGCACGTGGAGAAGATTTTGTTTGTCTGGACTGCCGACATTTAGACAAAGAAGAATTTGTCAATCATTTTCCAACGATTTATGAAAAATGCGTAAGCATTGGGATCGATCCTATGAAACAAATGATTCCTGTTGTGCCTGCATGCCACTATATGTGCGGGGGAATCAAAGTAGATGCATTTGGTAGAAGTTCGATAAACCATTTGTATGCCTGCGGTGAGTCTACCTGTACCGGTTTGCATGGTGCAAATCGTTTGGCATCAAATTCTTTACTGGAGGCTGTTGTTTTTGCATATCGCATTGCCGAAGCGATTGCACAAGAAATCTCTCAACTTAAAATAAATTATAAAATTCCAGAGTGGGATGCTACGGGTACCGCTCATCCAAAAGAATTGATCTTGATTACACAAAGTATCAAAGAACTCAAAGAAGTGATGTCTTACTATGTGGGTATCGTCAGGAGCAATGTCCGGATTGATCGTGCTCTTAACCGTTTGCATTTATTGTATGAGGAAGCTGAGGATTTATATAATACCACTACCTTATCCGCTGCACTCTGTGAGTTACGAAATTTGATTACCATTGGTTATTTAGTAACTCGATCTGCAAGCATGCGCAAAGAAAGCAGGGGCTTGCATTACACCACAGACTATCCGGAAAAAAATGATTTTAAACAGAGTAGTTTGTTGTAATGGTCTATAGTCTATAGAAAGGAAGTCTTTAGAGAAATTCTACAATGGTTCAAACCTGCAATGGTTCAATTTTAACAAATAAAACTAACTATATAACTAGTTACCGACGGCGTCACGCCAAGGTCAGAGGGGATTTGCTACTAAAGAAAATTAAGGAATGAAGTCTGATGGGAAATTCTATAATGGTTCAAACCTGCAATGGTTCAATTTTAGTAAATAAAACTAACTATAAAATTAGTTACCGACGGCGTCCCGCCGAGGTCTAGAGGGGATTTGCCAAAGAAAGTGCTGCAATAATAAAATGCTGCAATGGCTAAATTCTGCAATCCTGTAATTAATTATTACTTATCCTTTGAAAATTTGAACAATGAATCATAGTAGCATTTCCTAAAGACTATAGACTTATTCTCTATAGACTTCCAATCTATAGACTTCCTCACATTGTAGCATTGGAAAATTGAACCTTTGCAGCATTTTCCTCATTCTGCTTTCAATTTCAAATCATCTGCTGCCTGATAAATTAAATCAAGTTCATAACCTTTAGAAATTAGATTATTTATAGCTTTTGATTTGTTTTTATAAGTGGAATAAATTTTTTGGAGTTGAATTTTCAGTTGCTCGTAATATTCATCCGGATCAATCTCGTTGAGTGCTATGGATAATAAAGGTTCCCCGATTCGTTTAGCTTTAAGATAGGTTGTTATTTTAATTTTTCCCCAGTGATGGATTCTAAATTTTCCTCGGGCATACGATTTAGCAAATCGCTCTTCATTTATAAATCCGTCCTTTAATAATTCAAGAAATATCTCATCAGTGTATTCCGGATCTACGCGCAATTGTTTTAATTTTTGCTCAACTTCCATTTGGCTGCGATCCTGGTATGCACAGTAGTGTTGAAGTTGTTTGAGTACTTTATCTTTTGTGGAATACATCTTTGATTACAAAATGGAATGAATGGAACGTGCTATTTCATCAGCAGGATTGTGAAGATGAGTATGAATTCCTAATTGAATTGCAGCATCAATATTTTCTTGCCGATCGTCAATAAACAAACATTCATCAGCAATTAGATGTTCTTGTTGAAGTATGAATTGGAAAAATTCAAGTTCAGGTTTGCGCATTCCACATTCAAAAGACAGGTACACCTTATCAAACAAGGTTTCAAATTCAGGACTTTGATCATGCAATTGAAGCATTCTCTTGATATACCTCAGGTGGGTAATATTTATATTGCTCATCAGCAATAGCCGGTATTTTGATCGAAGTTTACGCAACATCTGGATTCTGTTCTCCGGAAAATCAAGGATCATTTGATTCCAGGCACTGTAATAATATTCCCCTTCGAGTATTTGCTTTGAGCGTCTTTGCAGACGGTTAAAAAAAGCTTCTTCTGAGATTTGCCCTTTTTCAAATGGGAAAAGGGCCATTTCAAAGAAATCGGCCATTTTTTCAGGATCTAAAACCGCCATAAGTGCTTCCATGGTAGCCTGTTCGTCCAGGTTTACCAGCACATTACCAAAATCGAAGATGATATTTTTGAGCATTCCTTAGCTTAGAACCTACAAATATGTAAATTTGCCGACTCATTTCAAACCGGGCAGTCCGGAAAAGAAATGTATACATGGCTCTGCCGGTTAGAGCCCAGTATTTTACCGGATTCTGATTAACGTATCAGATTTTTAATTCTTCCCGCCAGTACGCGGGATTTACGCTGCGCTCCAATAATTTTTAATTCTTAATTGATTTTTGGTTCCATAGCTCAGCCGGTTAGAGCATGGCGCCCAAAGCGCCAGGGTCCCTGGTTAGAGCCCAGCCATTTACCGGAATCTGATTGAAGTATCAGATTTTTAATTTTTAATTCTTAATTTATAATTCTTAATTGAATTTTGGTCCCATTGCTCAGCCGGTTAGAGCATGGCGCCCAAAGCGCCAGGGTCCCTGGTTAGAGCCCAGCCATTTACCGGAATCTGATTGAAGTATCAGATTTTAATTTTTAATTCTTAATTTATAATTCTTAATTGAATTTTGGTCCCATAGCTCAGCCGGTTAGAGCATCTGACTCATAATCAGAGGGTCCCTGGTTCGAGCCCAGGTGGGACCACAATTAACCCTTCTAACTAATTGATTTACAAAGGATTTGCTTTTTTGTGCCTCCTTTTTTGCCTCCTTTTCTATTAAACAAAGTTGAACTTTAATAAACATATCCGAAGGTAAATAGAATTTTATTTATTACTTGAAATTTATAGCCAATTGCTTTTAAACCTCGAAATTGTTTCTAAAATTCATTACAATTTATCTGTATGGGAAGACATAGGCACAGAAGATGCAATGTTGATGGTAAAAGAAATGCATACGGAATTTGAATTCGAGAATTTTATTAATCTCTCAAACTATAAGATTTATTTAAAGTAAATGATTGATGGCAAGCCCAGCAGGATGTTTAGTGCAACTACTTTATTAAATGGGTAATTAATCATTTATTCTTTAAAAAATATTTTAGATACAATATGTCCATTTTGAAAGCTAGCTTTTATAAAATAAGCTCCTGTCAAGTAATTGGAAAGAGGGATAATTATTTGTTCCCCCTGCTGTTGTGAACTAAATTTGTCAACAAATTTTCCTTCTAAAGTATATATACTATAAATAACATTAATTTCACTTGAATTTAAAATAACAATATATTTACTCGCCGGATTGGGATAAAATATTATCTCATTATCTATCTGAGATTGAAAATCAATATTATTTACTAAACCACATCCTGGGATAAAGCATCCGTCATCATCAACCTTAATTAGCCAAGGCATCCAATAAGGCTCTTTATATTTTTCATAAGCATCATCTAAATATGAAGAAGCCGCTAAAATATACCCGCCGGTTGGACAAGATTTTATATCATAAATATATCCGTCATCTTTGCCATTTCGTATGCGATAAGTTCTTTTCCATTCAATTTTACTTGTATCATTTATTTTGACTAAATTTAAAATATGGTGACTCCAATAAATTGTGTCATAACTCTGAGTGGAATCAATATATTCAAATATTGTATCCCTAAATGGAAGTGAACCAGCTAATAGAAACCCATCTTTATTATTAGTTCTGATTATTTTATCAAAACTGGCATTCCAAGATGGACCTCGATAAAGAGGATCAATATTTAGTTTAATAAAACCTTTAAATTTAAGAGTGGAATCTAAAATTTGGACAATACCATAACCTCTATTTCCAGTAGGAAAGGTTGGAGATTCATTATAATTATAATTTGACGAAAGGTAAAACCAGCCTTTTTCATTTTGAGCTATATCATAAATTTCAAAAAACCCTTGTGATGGTTTGGAATTAATACTATTTACCAAATTTCCATCAGAATCCAATTTATAAAATATACTTTCATAAGTTGAAGGAGATCCTAACCCAAAGTCATCCGTGTAACCAACTCCAACATAAATAAAACCATCATTATCAACATAAGTAGAATTAGGGTAATTGGTAAAAGTAGTAATAGGTTCTTTACCAATGATTGTATGCCAAATAATTTTTCCTGAAGTATCAATTTTTGTTACTTGAACTTTTCTCCATTGATTTGGAATACCTGTTTCTACCCTACTTGCAGTTATTAAATAACCTCTTGGATCTGCTGATAGGTTATTGTCTAGTATCGCGCCATTATTATAAAGAAGATTTTTTATTTCAAAAACCTTTTGTTCTCTCGTAATACGATTAAATTTTAAAATTGACTCTTGCTTATTTCTAAGATTAAAACCAGTGTAAAAAGTGATTCCATCCCAAGTTTGTATTCCTTCTGGATAAAAATAATTATAAACATCGTCGTCTTTTATGTGATAATAATCCAACAAATTACCATGCCAATCAAAAACATAAAATGCTGTGCCATATATTTCTTTGTAAGTAGTATCTGCCGAATAACCAAAAGCATAAATTAATGAGTCTGTGGGGAAAATGGCACTTAGCCAATTTGGCCATTGATTTACAAACCCTGTTCTATCCTCTGGTACCGTATATATACGACTAAAGAAATCTTGACTCTGGATAGTTCCCAAAGAAATAAATAATAAAATAATAATTTTTAGGTTCATCGTTCCTTAAAATAAATTAAATCGGGATAAATATAAGCTATTGTATCCAATTATTTATCCCGATCTATTGGTATTTAAGTATTTTATATTAAGCGAATATATTTATGCGATTATGTTCAAAGTAATTTCATTACTTGAAGATCTGGATTCTACGACTAATATTTTCTCCTTTTCCATTGGTTAAACGGATTAAATAAACACCAGTTGTCATTTTAGATAGATCAATTATATGATTAAATGAACTTGTAATTGATTTCGATAAAATTACTCCATTTAAATCAAGTATAACTATTTCCCATTCTAACTCATTTGTTGGTAATGAGATTAATAATTCGTCTTTACTTGGATTCGGATAAATATTTACTCCATCTGAAACGACTTTTACTTTTGATATTGTTACATTGTCCTCAGGTATTCCATGTTCATTAACATGCGATCCCCTAAGATTTTCAAAACCGTTAATATCAATATCATAATAGAATTTCAAAAGAGATTTAACCTCGTCTCCAGCTTGATTTGAGTTGTCATTTACAAAATCAATCATCCAAACTATTTCGGTATCATTTAGAGTTCCTTCATACCTATCATCATTCCGAACATCAATCAAATATGGGAGAAGATCGCCAAGTCCTTCGACATCGGAAGTTTGCGCTTCAGTTAATCCATTTAATCCTCCTAAATCGGAAAGTGCAGAAGACGCATTTGTAAAATCTCCATTCAAATAATTCACTTCAACCAGCTCTCTTCGAGATCCATAATCATCTGCTCTCTCCAACCAAACAATTATACTATCTGAATTATCTATCGTGTCCATTTTAAGTTCGTTTAATTTATCAAAACATAGGGCACTCATCTCTTGGTGTAAGTCAGATATTTCAGTCTCAAGATTGGTTCTTGATGTGGTATAATTAGTCAATGTATCTAACGCTTCTAATGATGATGTGGGTAAAGGATTAGATGCATTGGCTACAGCTGACCTAAAAGTACCTGATCTAAACAAGTCTGGATTTTTATACAATATCTGAGCTCTCTTTGAAGAATCATAAAGGTCATTTCGATTGTATAAAGCAAGTGCCACATCCGCGCTAAGCCAAGGAGATTTTGATATCACTCCAAAATATACACTATTAGCTGTTCCAATAGTTGCATTAGCAATGTTAGAAAGCAAAGTAGATGTATTTCCGCCATCAATTGAATCAACATATAAATCTTGCCTAATAATTACAGTATCCTTAAATGGCGTATATACTTGGAAATGATTCGCGCTGTCAGGCTTTCCAATCAATTTACAATTAAGCGTATCTGTAATTACTTTGTTCATTTTACTTGATGGAGTAGAAGTAGGTCTCTCCCCAGAAATGTCTCGATAATAGTAGTTAATTTTACTTACATCAGGGCTAGTCAGATCAAATGAAACATAACCATCAGAGGTATTTCCTGCAGCATTAAGTCTTGAACCCTGGAATCCTGAAACCTTTCCTTGGAATAAAAAATCTTTTGAAATGCTATTGAAATGAGTATTACACCGATACTGTAATCCAAAATTGTCATCTCCATTTAGACCTTGAGCAATATCGCCATATTTAAGATAAGAGAAGACATTCTTTTGAATATAATTCTCAGCCGTTCCTGATTCCTGCATTAAAATTCCCACAGAATTGTTATAGAAACCAGAATTATTAAATAAATTGTTATTAATATTATACCCGGTGCATCCGGTACTAAGGATTCCATATTTCCAGGATGTATCAAAAGTGTCTTTTGTTATTGAATAATTGTTAACACCAGCAGTAGTATTAACTCCTACAAACATATTACTAAACTTACTCTTGGTTAAATTTACTGTTACTGGTGAGATTGCCGAAAGAACCTGCACACCATATAAGCTATCTTTAAAGGTTGTTCTTTGAATTTCTAATGTAGCCCCCATTGCTTTGATGCAATAAGAATTAGAATCTAGTGGGTGCTTGGTAGAAGGATTATCAAATTTACAACTATCAAAATTAATTTTAGAATTATCAATTTTCACTTGCGTATAGTAATAAGAGAGTGGAAAAGAATTATCAATGTAAAACCTTGTCTTATTAATAAAAATTGGTGTTGCGCCAATATATGGCCCTCTAAGAATATGAATGCTATGTTTGTTATTCCTAAATGTCCCATTTGATATATTAACAAATAAGTTGCCTGCTGCTCTACTAGAATCATTATGAATTCCCATTTCTGAAAACTCGATGGTCCCATTTGTGCAATACAATTTTGGGTATGAACTAGTCGTAGAAAGCTGCATTTCAATACCATACCAAAATCTAGGGTCTCCTGTTCTTTCATTGCATATATCAGGGAAAGTACCTAAAGTGATAGAACCACCATTTATATTCAAAATGGCTCCAGGTTGTAAAATAATTCTACCTTTCTGTGGCATATAAACAGTTGACTCAATAACAAGAGCAACTTTGGGTTCAACAATTACATTTCTAGCGAATCGAGTTGGGGTTGAAATAGTGGTATTCACTGAGATAGTATCATCGGCATCCTCCAGATCAAAAAAGTACCGTTTGTGTTATTTATGATACTCTTTTTCATTCTGCTAGCTTGTCCACTTGTAAAATGATCAGTACAAGAGTAATCAATATTAGACATAATTATTGTTGGATCAACATCAATTAAGAATCCGCCACAACTATCTAAACAAGGATTTGGAAATCTGTTTCTACATTGAGCCGTATCCCACGCACAAGACACTACTGGCTCTGAATGCTTATAATCAATTGGTGTATCTGCTACTAAATCTCCCCTAGTTGTATCATGCACGGTAATTCCAACGCAAGGTTTATTGAAACCCATAAAATCTGTATGATAAAGATTTAAAGTGTGGCCAATTTCATGGGATGCAATATTGGTATTAGCCGCATATTTAAACCAACAATATGGTTGAGGAAAAACAGGATTTGTTCCAGCTTGGCCCTGTATATTATCACTACATTCACAGTCTTCCTTTTGAATAAAAACTGTAATACCTAAACCAGTTCCATACTTTACACCAAATGTTGTCAAATGTCCTGCCAATATTGATCCATCTTCATACATCGCAGTGCTATCAATAAATTGAGTGCAGCCTTGTACAAAAGTAATGTTATAAGGAGTTGTGTAATTATTCGCTAACTCAGACATAATTCCAGGCAAAATTGACTCTTGAATATCACCCTATCCGTCATTTTTTCTTATAAGTACGAAATATACTCTTATCGTAAGAGATGAAAATGTCAAATCCTCAGTGGTTCCATCCGGTGAGACTTCGGAAATTGTATTATTTCCACACTGAGCAAAAATATCCATTTGCATTTGAAGACCAAGAAATAGAATGTAAAAAAGAAGTCTAATAGACTTTGAAAATATTTGTTTCATATCGTATAACTTTAAAATAATAAATTAAAACGTTCTAACCACTTAATTGCCTAACTTTTTTAACTCGAAAATTATTTGTTCCATTTATAATTATTCAAGTCAAACCTATCTAAGCCAGACAGGAGCTAAAAAGTAAATTCTGAATTAGTTCAGGGTATAAAATAGCAATTGTTGTTCTCTAAATTCTTGAGGTGTTTCTGACGCTCTAATTACTATCCGATTTAATATTCCATTATATTCCTTGTTAAGGCAAATCTAATAATTTAAAATTAAAAAGCAAATTTTTTAACTAAAATTTTTAGATTGAGGAAATAATTTTTTAAGTATCCCTATTTATTGATTGAATTATTGCATTTTATGATTGAATAACTAGAAATTATCCTAGGAGCCATTCTTGACCTGTGCTTTTGTTTGTCATTCTGGCAATTTCTGTCGTCTCGGTCTTTTAATCCAACTCCTATACACTGGCTTTAAATGTTTTTTGACAATTAAAACCAGTAAGAATGAAAAAGAAACTCAATCAAGAGTCCGGCCTTGTATGGCAAGTCGCCGAAATTGGAATTGTGTACCGGAATAAGATTCCAATTTCAGAGCAACCAACCATTAGTTCATCCAAAGATGCCGAAAAGGTATTTCGGGAACATTGGAGCAATGACATTGAAGTGCTGGAGGAATTCTATGCTATTTACCTAAATAGAGTAAATAAACCTAAAGGGATTTTTCATGCTAGTAAAGGTGGACTTGCTGGAACAGTAGCAGATCAAAGAATCATCTTTGGAATCGCTGTTCAAATTTTTGCAACATCCATCATAATTGCACATAATCATCCATCAGGAAATCTGAAACCAAGTAATCAAGACTTGGAATTAACTCTAAGACTCAAACAAAGTGGATTGATATTGGAAACTCCAGTAGTTGATCATTTAATCCTTGCTCCACAACAAGGCTTCTATTCCTTCTCAGATGAAGGCAGACTCTAACAATTTTTTTCAATTTTAAAATTTACAAAAATGAAAACAACAACTGAACCAAAGGTTCAACAGATTTCATTTTATGAAGAAGTGACCAACCGAATCATTGCCTTGATTGAAAAAGGAGTAGTTCCTTGGAAGAAACTCTGGTCAAGCTATGGCCTAGCCCGTAATTATTTATCCGGTAGAATTTATACCGGCATAAATTACCTTCTTATGAATAATACCGGATATCCGATACCATACTTTTTGACATTCAACCAGGTTAAAGAACTTGGAAGAAGTAATAAAAAAGGATCAGAAGCTGTTCAAGTAGTATTCTTTAAAGTTGTCTATAAAGACATTGACGACAATACCCTTGATCAAATAGATGCCTAGTCAAGATTGCTAAAAGGAGAGGATATTAAGGTTTGCGATTCATAAGGTATTACAATGTCTTTAATATTGAATCCATTGATGGAATTGATCCTGATTTAAGCAGGTATATGGAAACAAAACTCTCAGATAATCAAAAAATCGAGGAATGTGAGCAAATCATCAAGAATATGCCATTTAAAATAATATATAATTATTTAACAATGTGTTTATTAATGTTCAATGCTGTTTATTTAAGTTTAGTGGTTCGAGCCCAGGTGGGACCACTTTAAACAGAATCAATCCTAAAACTGAAAATAAATAAAACTGCTGGTACTTTCCTGACTTAATAAGATCATGCACACTAAAAATGCCCAAATAAATCCGGAAAACCACCAGGGCCATTTTTTAAATTCTGTTAGAACGTTTGTATTTCTAAATAACCAATGTGTGATGAGCATGCAAAAGGTAATAATCGATACTTTACTGAGATCAATGGCATTGATCAGTGCTTTTGCTTCATGACTAAATCCAAACATAGATTGCAACATCATCCAGGCACCACTAAAATCCTGCTCCCGAAAAAAGACCCAGGTAATGTTGATTAACATAAAAGTACCCAGCGCCTTTAAAAAATTTAAACTGAAAAATTGATGGGTATTTAATTGATCGGATTGCACTTCATGAAGAGCATGATGGTTGTGATTGTGTGTTTTAAAAAATCGCTCCACTGCTAAATAAATCCCATGCAATCCACCCCAGACTACAAAGGTCCAGTTGGCACCGTGCCATAGACCACCTAACAACATGGTCAACATTAAATTGATGTAGGTTTGCATTTTGCCGTTTTTATTTCCTCCCAAAGGGATGTATAAATAATCACGCAACCATTGGGATAAGGTAATGTGCCAGCGTTTCCAGAAATCTGAAAAACCAATTGCAGCATAAGGGTATTTAAAATTTTGTGGGAGTACAAATCCTAAACAAGCGGCGACTCCAATTGCACACGTTGAATATCCGGCAAAATCAAAAAAGATCTGACCTGAAAAAGCAAAAACACCCATCCATGCATCTAAAAACAGCAGACTTTCTTTTGAATCAAATACATCGTTGGCTGTTGGTGCCAAGAAACTATCTGCTAATACCACTTTCATAAATAGACCTAAAGAGAGTAAAAACAAACCATCAATAAATTGGCTTCGGGTAGCGGCTTTCGGATTTTCAAATTGAGGCACTAATTGCGGGGGTCTTACTATTGGACCTGCAACTAAATGCGGAAAAAAAGTAACGAATAATGAAAAATCCAAGAGAGATTTAACCGGTTGACTTTCCTTTCGGTACATATCTATGGTATAACACAAAGTAGTAAACGTATAAAAGGAAATACCTGCCGGTAAAATGATGTTTGGCTTGGCAGGATGAAAATCCCATCCAATCAAATTGACCAGATCTACAAAATTATCCAATAAAAATCCACCGTATTTAAAAAAACAGAGCATCCCTAAATTACCAATCAAACTAATTACTAAAAGTAATTTCTTCTTTACCGGATCGTTTTGTTCATACAAGGCCCTGCCAACAAAAAAATCAACTACCGTTGAAAGCCATAATAACAAAATGAAAACAGGATTCCAGGCTGCATAAAAAATATAACTGGCAACAAGTAAATTGACTTTTTTTACTTTCCAAGAAAAAGGTGCATAATGCAAACCCAACAGAATAATAAAAAAAACTATAAAAGTGAGCGAGTTAAAAACCATAAATTGTTAGATTAATCGTGATGAATTGTTGTAATGAAATTGCTAATTAACTTTTTGGAATTTCCATCCACAATCTTGCCTCAATACATCACTTAATTTTTTAGTAAAAACCTTTCCACCAGCCAAATCCAAATGTGAATATTCCGGACAACGAAGGCTGGTCAATTCCGGATAATCATAAAAATGAATTCCTTTTAGCTGTGTGGTATCCAGAATACGTTTCCAAAATTTCTCCCTTGGAAAAATTATTTTTTCAACATTCCATTCATCTCCGGTTGAAGGGGTACGTGTTATAACGATCTCAACTCCTCTGCTCTTCAATTTATCTACGCAGGTTTTAACAATACCTAACAACGAATCAATTTGAAATGCAGTTGGTGGTGGTTTTTTCTTTCCCATATCTCCGTACAATTTCCAAATGTTTTGCACGACTTTTGTTTCTGCTGTGTCTGCCGCAAATCGATCTGTCATATAGGATTGACGATGTGAATTGACTCGCTCAAATTCTCTTGGAAAAACCGGAAGTACAAAAACATCCTTTCTTCTTGGAATGGGTAATTTATCAATCAAGGGATTGAGTGTAAAGCTTTCCTTATCTAAAAATACCCAATACGATTGCAAGGCCTGATCAACATAAAAAGACATTTTTTGAGCATACGTCTCGTCACTTAAATAACTAATTCCATCCTGGGGCCTTTTATAAGGATTGGTTCCAAAATTAAAAAACAATTTTTCGGTGATATCAAGAATCAGTTTCCCTTTAAAATTTTCATCATTTGCCAGATCCTGCAAAACTGGCAAAGGAGTAGATCCAACATGCGCTAATTGTACCGGAATCTCACCGGTTTCCTGAAACCAGGTCTCAGCATCTAGATCATATTTAATACGGGAAGACCCTATAAAAACAGTTGTTTTGTCTTTGGGTTGATATACTTTACGTCGTTGATGCGCCCAAAATTCTTTGCCGTCATCGTATGAAATAGTATAGCCACTTTTACGCAGATAAAATTCCCAGCTTGAAATTGCTGCTACCACAAGGAACAGCGCCCATAAAAATGATTTAACCAGTATCGCTTGAGTTTTCATAAGTTTGTTAAGATCGGCTAAAATAAGCTAATTGAATTTATTCATGGAATTTTATTCAAAATCAGAATTAAAAATTAGCCTTGATAATTTATCAGTGTGCTGTTGAAACTATTGAAATTAATAAATACTTAAATAAATTCATTCCATTCATCATCAAACAATAGCTAACTTTTTACAACAACCCAACTTAATTTAATAAACATGAAACGATCCTAAGCAATCTTTATAAATCCAATAAATACCTTTGTACTTCCAGGTTTCTCTTATTATTTATATCTTGTGAATTAAATCTCTTGGCGTGCGCTACATCTTCCTCAGTTTAATATTTATAGTAGGCTTTTTTAGAGTGGGTTTCGCACAAAACCCCAGTTGGCGCTTATGGGCAGATGGATTACCCACCGGGGTTTATCCAAGAATGGTCGTTGCACCAAATCACGATATTTTTTACAGTTTATTAGGAGCCGGTACCAATTTAGGCCTCGTTTTTAAAGCCAACACACAAGATGCTATGGGTCAATTTACTGCATTGCCTAAAATTCCCAGACCCAGTACGATTCAAAATAATATTGTTGCACTTGGTTATAATAGAAAAAATGAAGCGATTGTAGGAATATACAGAAGTGATAATACACAGCCCTGGTTGTTTAAATATAACAAACTAACGGATCATTGGGATACTGCTACTTCAACTGTTACTCCTTCACTTGGTGGACATTGCATAGCAACCTCAGAAAACGGAACTATTTATGTTGGAACTCGTTGGGCTTATATCTATAAATCAACAGATGATGGAAATACTTATGAAGTTCTTTATGACAGCAAGTCAGTAAAATCCGCGCATCCGTGTTATTATCCATCTGCTTTAAATAATTCCGATTCCAACGGGGCTATTTTTTCAATTGCAATAGATCGCAATGGCAGAATTTATGCCGGTACCGAAACAGCCGGTGTAATTTTTTCTGATGATGAAGGAAAGTCCTGGCACCCTGCTGATATTTTTACATGTCAGACAAATGATCCCAATCAAAAAGATACTACCAGTTTATATTATCCCCTTTCCATAAGTGGAAATGTAGCCGCCCTTGGATTTACGAAAGACAATGCCCTGATTTGGTCCGGCGTAAATATGTGGGCACTCAACTGGAAAAATAAAATGGGATTTGCCGATTATAAATCACAAACTGTTACTGAAATTAAAGGACTTCCGGACTATTTAATTCAAACCGGACAGCAGGTTTCTAAAATAGTTACTACAACAAATGGTCAAATCTTTTTTCATTCCGGATCATCAACAGGTGCCTCTCAAATTGGAATTTATACATCTTTCGATGGCATCCACTGGATCCCATTTAATATTGGCATTACAGGACAAAATGATGGTACCTCCCAGGGATCTCTTGCCGTTGACGGCAATAAGGTTTTTATGGCAACACGAGATGGTAAAGTTTGGATTTACGAAGACAGTTTAGTAAGTAATTCCGATCAGTTTGTTTTGAAAAATAAATCTAAAATTAAATTGAGCCCAAATCCTGTTAAAAACTTACTGCAAATCGAACTAGATCCCTCCATTCAAAACGAGATTTTAGCATTTATTCTTTACGATGCAATGGGAAAAAGAATAAATTCAAAACAGCTTAACAGTTTACAAAAATTGGAATTGGATGTTTCGCAATTTGCATCCGGGCTGTATTACATTAAGTGGATAGGGAGGAATCAAACTTTTTTAAACTCTTGTTTTATTAAAAACTAAGATTGATTTGAAAAAGGATCCGATCTTCAGTATTAAATTGAGCATTTCTGCATTTTAGAAATACTTAAAATGTTTAAGTTTTATTAGATAATATAAAACAAACACAAGTAATTATTATAATTGAAATTATGCAATCCCAGCTTTAAAAAATGATAAAACATTAATTTCGAAATCCTTTATTATTTCAATTGATGGTGAAATATATTGTTTTAATTATACTTTCGTTTAGTTGTTATACAACAATATGTCAAAAAATAGTAGGTATAAATTTTAGAATTGGGGAATCAATGTTGAAAGATCAAAATTCAACTGGGACACTGAAGAAGATTAACTCATATGGTTTCGGTTTAGGCATAAAATTTCCAATAAATTCTTGGAATCAGCTAAATGTCCAATTAAATATTGATTCAAAAGGAGCATATTTACATATAAAAGATATTTACTTTAAATTGAAATATTATTCAATTCCGGTTTATTATAGTTTTCAGTTTTACAATAAGAAGGTTTCCATTTCTCCCGGAGTGTATTTCGGATTTTCAATTCAATCTTATGGCTTTCTTGCCAATACTAGGCCAAGATTTTTTTATCATTTTAAAAGAGTAGATTATGGACTTACATATTTATTAGAATGGAATATTTTCAATTCTAATAAATTTAGATTAGATTTACTCCATTCTCTAACTTATGGGGTACCGAGTGCCTATAATATTGAGAACAGTCCTAGAATTACTTTAGGTCCAACGAATTGGATACGAAATTTTACATATGATTTCGGAGTAGGTATTGGATTTAAATTATAAGTCCATTTTAAAATCCAATTATAATTATTTAATTTTTCCCAAATCGCTGAAATGCATAACGATTTAATTGCTCCTGATGATCCGGGTGTGCAATTTTAATCAGCGCTTTTGCTCGTTGTTCCATGTTCATTCCAAATAAATTGACAAGACCATTTTCTGTTACCACCCAATGGATATGCCCGCGTGTTGTAACCACGCCAGCCCCTTCTTTTAAAACCGGGACAATTCTCGAAAGCCCTTTGGATGTTACTGAAGGCAGTGCAATAATTGGTTTTCCTCCTTCAGAAAGAGCCGCACCGCGAATGAAATCCATTTGGCCGCCAATGCCTGAATATTGCAGTGTCCCTATAGAATCCGAACAAACCTGTCCGGTGATGTCAATTTCAATGGCACTATTAATTGCTGTAACTTTTGGATTTTGTGAAAGGATGTATGGATCATTGACATAATTTATATCCAGTGCTTTTACAATTGGATTATCATCAACAAAGTCATATAATTTACGGCTCCCCATGATAAATGAAGTTACATTGTAGCCATGGATGATTTTCTTTTTACTGTTATTAATAATTCCATTTTGAATTAATGGAATCACCCCATCTGAAAACATTTCGGTATGCAATCCGAGATCCTTGTGATTTGCCAAATTGTTTAATACGGCATTGGGTATATTCCCAATCCCTAATTGCAAGGTGGCCCCGTCTTCAATCATGCCAGCAACCAGCTTTCCAATTTTCTGATCTGTTTCACTGGCCGTTAAATCATAACGCACTTCCGGTAAAGCATCTTCCACCCAAACCAGGGCATCAAAACGACGTATGTCGACAAATGCATCCCCATGCACCCGTGGTATGTTTGGATTTACCTGGGCGATTACTTTTTTAGCATTCTGTACTGCTGACCTGGCTATATCTACAGAAGGACCCAATGAACAATACCCATGTTTATCCGGGGGAGAAACATGGACTATAGCCACATCCAATGGAAGAATATTTCGGGTAAACAATTGAGAAATTTCACTTAAAAAAACCGGAATGTAATCTCCACGATTGCTATTAACAGCGATTCGATTGCTTTCAGATACAAATAATGAATTAATATAAAAATGACCTTCAAGAGCAGGATCATTTAAATCAACTTCCTTCAATGAAATGCTGACCAATTCCACTTGCTGTAACCGCTCTTTTTGTTTGATAAGAGCATTTATCAAGCAAACCGGTGTCGCTGCACTGCCATGCAAATAGACGCGCTGGTTGGATTGAATGCATTGCACCGCTTCGTCAGCCGTTATATAATTTATTGGATTCATAATTAAATTATTCTTTAGGTTTACTATCAAAGCAATTCCATAAAGCTACATGATAAATAAAAATCATGTAATATTGTTTTCAATTTCAGATAAAAAGAAAAACTCCAATACATTCTAAATATCAAGATGACGAATATAGACCAAACATTTTGGCAAGATCGATGGGAAAACGGACAAACCGGATGGGATGTTGGTTACGCCGCTCCCGCTTTAGTAGAATACATGAAGCAATACCCCAATAAAAATGCAAAAATTTTAATCCCGGGATGTGGAAATGCGTATGAAGCCACAGCACTTTTTGATTTGGGATTTACCAACATTCATCTACTAGACATTGCTCATTATGCAGTCGAAAATCTAAAAGAAAAATTTAAAGCTATTCCACAAATTCACATTTGGTATGGAGATTTCTTTCATCATGAAGAATCTTATGATCTTATAATAGAACAAACTTTTTTTTGTGCATTGGATCCTTTACTTCGACCTGACTACGTCCAAAGCTGTTCTAAACTTCTCAAACCGGGTGGCAAAATAATCGGCCTTCTCTTCAACATTCATTTTGAGAAAGAAGGTCCGCCTTTTGGTGGAACGCTCCTTGAATACCGTGAATTATTTTCCAAGAATTTTAACATTCAAAAAATGGAATCGTGCTATAACAGCATTCCGCCCAGAGCAGGAAATGAATTGTTTATTATAATAAAAAAAGAAAACGCTTAGAAAGGCAAAAGTTAAAAACTGATTTTAAAATTTATTTTTCCACATCATACTTTCCACCGGTTTATTGGTGCGTTCTGTATATTTTGCATTCTGTTTTTTATTGTAGAAATTTTCTATTTCACCATCGACCATAAAGTAAATTAATTGCCCTATGGGCATCCCGGCATAAATTCGAACGGGTTGGACACAACTGATTTCTAAAGTCCAGTTGTTACAAAATCCAACATCTCCTTTGCCGGCTGTTGCATGAATATCGATTCCCAAGCGACCTACGCTGGATTTTCCTTCCAGAAAAGGAACTGCATGATGTGTTTCAGTATATTCTTCTGTAACGCCCAGATACAGGGTACCGGGTTGAATGATATAACCTTCTGCCGGAATTTCTATATATTCAATGGCATTGTGTTTTTTAGCATCTAGCATTCGTTCGGTATAAACAGCCAGGGTTTTACCTAAATGCACATCGTATGAATTGGTACCTAAACAAGATTTATCATAGGGCTCTATGATAATATTCTTTTGCTCAATTGCTTCTAAAATTTTCTTATCGCTTAATATCATCTTTAACTTGTAATGTGCCAACCGTAAATCATTCCATCGTCTCCTGCGGAAAATAGTACTTGGGATTCCTTAAACCAACACAAACTATTCACACTGTGCGAATGGGCGGCAAATTTAGGTCGGGAAATCTCTTTCACCAAGTCCAATGTTTGTCTTTGCCAGATTCGGATGCTTTTATCTCTGCTTGCTGTTGCTATAAAATCAGTTCCCTCCAGAAAAATAATGTCATTAATCGCAAACCAATGCGCTTTATGTTCAATTTTATTGTTTAGATTGTTGTCCCAGGTTTTTAATCGTGCATCGATTCCTCCTGTAATAACTAGTTCGGGATTTTGCAAACAAGCCATTGAAAAGACCGTTTTATCATGGGCAGCTATTTTTTTTTCAATCAATTTGAATTCAGGTAATTTTAATTGATACAGATTGCCATTACCATCTCCAACATACACCATATTGTTTACTTCATCAACAGTCAGACTGCGCAACTTTGCTGGACTGAGATGCAAATGATGCACCCATTGTCCATCGGCGGTATTCCAAAGGGATATGATTCCATCTCCGGAAATCGAAATCAGAAAATCATTCCACAAGGCAAGTCGATAAATAGATTTTGTATGAAATCGAAAACGCCTAACGAATGCGCTTCCATCTAAACGGATGCTGTATAGATCCCCTGACATCGTGCCAACATACAGTGTTTGGGCTTTGGCATCCAACAACAAACAGAAAATTTTATCCTCCATCCTGGCGATAGAAACGCCATCCTTCTCTTTCCCAATTTGCCAATGGGTAATCAACCCGTCACTTCCACCACTCAATAAATCATTTGGTTTCAGACCCTGGCAAATTGCATACACAGCACCCTTATGGCCTTTAAATGTATATGTTAAGTCAATGTTGATAGCAGATAGTTAAAGTTTAAAATAAGGATTGCTCGCAATTTCCATTAATAATAACAAGCGATCTCGTTTAAGGATTTCCGATTTAATGCAGGAACCATTGCAGCATCTGATGCAAATCCAACAGGGATTAATAAATATGGCTTTTCGTTTTCAGGTCTGTTTAAAATTTCCTGTAAAAAATTCATCGGACTGGGTGTATGTGTCAGACATACTAATCCGACATAGTGAATGGCTGCAATTAAAAATCCACAAGCTAAACCGACGGACTCCTGGACATAGTAATTTTTCTTTTTTATGCCATTGACCAAATCATAGGATTTTTTAAATACTACGATCAAATAGGGTGCAGTTTCTAAAAATGGTTTATGCCAATCTGTACCCAGTGCAGCTAAATCATCCAACCAATCCTTTGGCATTCTTCCATGATAGTTTTCATATTCTTCTTTCTCCGCGGCTTCACGTATTTGCTTTTTAATTTCAGGATTGCTTACGACACAAAAAGTCCAGGGTTGTTTATGTGCACCTGAAGGAGCGGTGCTGGCAA
Source organism: Saprospiraceae bacterium (assembly GCA_016712145.1). Lineage (NCBI taxonomy): Bacteria > Pseudomonadati > Bacteroidota > Saprospiria > Saprospirales > Saprospiraceae > Saprospiraceae bacterium. The sequence goes on along the minus strand of JADJRO010000001.1, from coordinate 2,758,234 downwards.
TTTTTAATATCATATCAATCAACTGCCGGTCAACCGCTCTGCTTGATATATCCCGTACGGTTCGACGGTGATCCATGAGTGCATAAAAGTCATCTGCCCGAGCAAACATTTTTTGCTCAGTGAACAGCAACGGTTGGTAACTGACAAAATTTGGAACTGACATAAACTATTTAATTTATAAATCTCCTTTCTGTGGCCTTAGGATTATTTCTTCGAGTACTGCGGAAGGACTCATTTCTATTGCGCATACGACTGCTTTTGCAACATCTTCTGCCTGCATCAAGCGGTCTTCCGGCAGGTTAACTCCTTTCCAGGAATCAGACCATGCGGCTCCAGGTAAAACTGCTGTAACTCGAATGCCCTGATCTTTTAACTCCAATCTCAAAGACTTACTAAAACCCAAAAGCGCAAATTTGCTGATTGAATACGAACTGCCACCCGGATATGCATCCAGGCTTGCAATCGAACACATATTTATGATGTGTCCAGTTTGCCTTCGCAACATATTTGGTAATAAGCCTCGAGTCAAATGATATGCACTCATGAGGTTGCAATCCAACAAATAGTTTAGCTGACCTTCTGGTTCATCTACCATCGAACCCCCTAAATAATTTCCGGCATTATTTATTAAAATATCTACTTCCCGAAATACGGTCAAAATGGATTTTATCAAGGTATCCACTTGAGTTCGGACGGAAATATCACAGGCAAAATAATAAACTTTAATTTCTGAATTTATTTCCAGCAATTCATTCTTTAATTGTTCTAAATCAGATTCAGATCGTGAATGAATAAACAAATTATAATTTTTACGGGCTAATGAAATAGCAATGGCTTTTCCTAAACCCTTACTGGATCCTGTAATAACAACATTCATAATTTACAATTAAAAGCTCCTATTTAATTAGTAGAAGCTCTGTGCCAAGACTATTTGAATTTCCCATGCAATTTACCAAATACATTCCACTTGATAAATTTCGGATGTCTAGTTGTTCTCCGGAACGAATAAACTGACTTGTAATTAACTTCCCAAACAAATCATATAATTTTACTTCGCACATTTCTTCATCAAAATGAATTTGTATCTGATCGTTCGCAGGATTTGGATTTATATAAAAGCTTGCCTTATTATTAGTGAAGGTTTGCTTTACATATAAAGGCAATTGATACACCACTAAATCCTGGTCATACCATTCTGCTGAAAAATCTGGATGAAGCTCCAGATTGCGTTGATCATCTGAAGCGATGTAAAACAAAGGCAATTCCGGATTCCAATTCAGGGTGTTTCCACGACTCCAGCTGACCCGCAGCTTATTTTTTTCAGAGTTGTATGCTGATTCATCCAATTGCACATTTTTGATTTGAATTGCTGCATCAATTTTGTTTATTAAATCAAATTGGATTCCCAATACAGCATTTTTTGATTTCAAATAAACTGGTACCCAGGTTTTTCCATTTTCCACAATGGAATTTTTTAACTCCAGGTACACTTCTTCTGATTGTTTTCTGGATTCCAGGTTTTTTGACTGCAATCCATTATAACTTAAATCAATATCACCCATTTTAAGAGCAAATACATTTACATTGGTCAATGGTAAGTTGGTTACTGCAACGCCTTTAAATTCAATTTCTGCAATTGGTCTGTTGGGTTTTGCAACACTTCGCCAGTCGCTGCGTAAAAAATACCAGGGTTTTACAATGCTAAAATTTTCTTTGACACCTAAAATCAATCTTCTCAATTCAGTAATATCTGAAGCTGTAATGTTAAAATTGTAATTGACATCGGCAGCAATGTATTGAAGCGTATCTGTAAATTTTGCTAAACCTAATATATGTCTTTGGATCAATACAATATCTTTTGTTGATATGGCCTCGCGTGCACCGGTATTTTTTACAAATCGGTAATTATAGGTTCCAGCCTTACGGGTCTTCAGGGTAAAGCCATAATGAATACCGCTTTGTTGAGAGATACAATATTTTGAAATCAGGCTTTCGTTTTCAAAAATCAGTGAATCTGGAATCACACGAATGCCATCATCCGTAGTGATTTTTCCCCCGATGTCTGCACGCTGTGACATGGAAAGTAAATTATATACAAAATTTCCAGAACACCCAAAACGATCTGTAATCGTTACGGTATAGGCACCTGCACCTCTGTTATTAATGGAAGGAAGGCTGTCGCCGGTGCTCCATTTGTACTTGTAAGGTAAAAATTCACCAACTGGAGACAATGAAATAAAACCTTCCTCAGCACACACCACATCACTTTGTTGGTTGAATTGCTTAAAGCTGTTAAAATATTTATGCACATTTATAAATGTGGTTCCACTTCTAATTTGTCCGTTACATACATCTTCTAAATTCCACTGTCTTCTGATTCGTACCGGAATGTTACAATTTTGAGAAATCCTCGTATCAAAATAGGTAATTTTAACAGAGCCCAAATTGCTCGGAAGTTGTAATAATTTTTTCTGAAATGAATTCAGACTATCCGGATAATCCATTGTAGTATCTGATGGCATATAAATATCATCAACACTTAAATGTTTAATCGTTATATATTGGTTGCAACGAACTTGTTCACCCATTGCATTGGTAATCGTAAAAATACGGCTTACTAAATCGGCACGATTGCGGCAATCGCCTTTCTGATACACTTCCAAATAGGAGATCGTCACAGCACCTCCTGTATTTTGAGTCACTACCGGAACCCCAGTAACGGTGGTGTCAAATTTAGATCCTTCAATCAAGGTGATTGGAGCCGGACAATCGACTGTCAGTGTTGTTGGACTTTTAGGGTTAATAAAAGAACAAAGGATACACGATAAAGGCAGAAAAACCCAATTCCATGAATTGCTACGTCTCATTTCTCTGGTTTAAAACAGTTTAAAAATAGTAAAGCTTGGCTGAATATCAAAATGTCCTGGCCTGCACTTTGGTTAAATACAAATATTACAAATTAATGCCATCTGTAATTTAAGCTTGTGACGAGGATTATCCGCAGAGATAATTTGTATATAAACAATAAAAATCTAAGAAAAGTTCCTTGAGGAAGGGCGGAAGGGCTGGAGGACTGAGGGGCTGAATGCCAGTAATTTGAATTTTTGACTACTGACTCCTAACTGCTGACTACTGATTTTAGGGCTGTTGGGCTTTGGGACTGAATGCCAGTAATGGAATTTGAATTTTTGACTACTGACTCCTAACTGCTGACTACTGATTTTGGGGCTGTTGGGCTTTGGGACTGAATGCCAGTAATGGAATTTGAATTTTTGACTACTGACTCCTAACTGCTGACTACTGATTTTGGGGCTGTTGGGCTTTGGGACTGAATGCCAGTAATGGAATTTGAATTTTTGACTACTGACTCCTAACTGCTGACTACTGATTTTGGGGCTGTTGGGCTTTGGGACTGAATGCCAGTAATGGAATTTGAATTTTTGACTACTGACTCCTAACTACTGACTACTGATTTTGGGGCTGTTGGGCTTTGGGACTGAATGCCAGTAATGGAATTTGAATTTTTGACTACTGACTCCTAACTGCTGACTACTGATTTTAGGGCTGTTGGGCTTTGGGACTGAATGCCAGTAATGGAATTTGAATTTTTGACTACTGACTCCTAACTGCTGACTACTGATTTTGGGGCTGTTGGGCTGGCAGACTCTTAGATTATTGAATAAATCGGATGTTTCTTTGCAGGCCTTTCAGTCCGCTACGTTTAAGTGGGGAATGCATGAACAAAAGATTAAATGCAACTTCGTCCATTTCAAGAAGTTCTTGATTTGTAAGTTGTTTAATGGTATCTGAACTGAAAAGCGCTTCGACTTCTGTTGGCTTAGAAAAACGATTCCAAGGACAAACATCCTGACAAACATCACAACCAAAAATCCAATCATCCATTTTACCTTTAAACTCCTCTGGAATCTGCGATTTTAATTCAATTGTCAGATAGGAAATACATTTAGATGCATCCAGTAAAAAACCGTCTTCATGAATTGCTTGAGTCGGACAAGCATCGATGCATTTTTTACAAGTTCCGCAATACGCTTTAATGGGTGTATCGGCTTCAAATTCTAAATCGGTTAGAATGCAGGAAAGAAAAAAATAAGAGCCCGTTTTAGGATTAATAGACAAGGTGTTTTTTCCAGTCCAGCTTATGCCGGATTCTTTTGCCCAAACACGTTCTAATACCGGACCTGAATCTACAAAGGCTCGTGCTGCTATGTCGCCATATTGATGCCGCATCCATTGAATGATGGCCTTAGTTTTTGATCGAATAATCTTATGATAGTCCTTGCCCAAGGCATACATGGAGATTTTACTTTGATTTTCATTTGTTGCTCTTGGTTCTTGAAAATAGTTCATTGCCAACACTATGATCGTTTTACATCCTGGCATTAATTTTTGAGGGTCAAGACGAAAATCAAAATATCGTTCGAGATAATTCATTTCACCCTGATACGATTGATTGAGCCAATTTTCAAGACGATCTGCTTCTTCTTCAAGGTAACGGGCACGAGCAAATCCTACATGGAAAAATCCAAGACTGTTGATAAAGTCGCTTAATGGTTTTTTGTCTAAATGCAATGGGTTATATTAGAAAACAAAGATAGAAACAACCCGGTCTATTGATTCATCCATCACTTCAGATGAATTGTAAAAAAAAGAGCCTGCAGCTCCATCGAACTACAGGCTAACCACATTATGAAGAAAGTCAAACGTTTAAACTGATTTTACTCAGGTTGGTATTTCATTTTTAAAAATCAAACCAAAGTCCGCATTCAATATTTCTGATATCATGATCCTTCCATAAATCATTCATATCCATATTTGCAAATAATTTTAAAGCTCCAACATCGATACGAGCTGAAAGACCATATCGAAAATCTTCAAAGCCAAAATCTTCTTCTGTTTCAATTGAACGCTTAGGTTTTTCAGTATCCGTTTCCAACTCTTGATGAATTAATAATCCTGCATATCCACCAAAGCCTGCACCGATGCGGCCTAATCCTTTTATTTTATTACTTTGAACATAAACACTCAAAGGGATTTGCAATTGGTGAATTACAAACTGGGATTTCTTAATATTATCAAACTTAGCATATAAAAGGGTTTGATTTGGTTCGAAATCCAATTTTTCTTTAAACTCAAATTGACCAATACGCCATCCAAATCCGGTCATCAACATCAGATTCGGAGTTCCCAAATATATTTTAGTTGGTAAAAAAGTAAAAGTTGTACTCCAGGAGCCCCAGTATTTTAATTTCAAATCATCTTTGGTAGATTCGGCAATATCATTTCCAAATTTTAAAAAATTTACTCCCAAATCAATGTCGATAAAATCTACGTTTGCTGATTTGTTTTTCTTTTCAGTTTTGTACTTACGTTTCTCACCTGGTGCTTTGTTTTCATTATGCTTGCCCCCTTTGTGCTGTTTTTCTACTTCCAATTCCATGTTTTGCTTTTCGCGTTCCATTTCCAATTTCTCTTCGTCTAATTCCCTTTTGGCAGCCTCCAATTCATCTTTTACATCATCCAATTGGTCTTCCAGTTCGCGTTCTGCTTCTGTTTGTTCATTCGGATCTTTTTTTGATTTTTTGTTAATAATTAAAATTTGTTTATCCCCCAATGAGATCCTGGTTGTATCCTCATTTTCCACAACCGGAGGCTTTGGTGGAGCTGGAGGAATGATTGATTCAGCAGGCGGTGGAGCAGGTGGCTTCGGAGATTCCTGGGCCTGAAGGAAGCCTATAGTACAAACCATAGCTATGGCTAATAAAAACATGTTGCTTTTCATTTTTGCTAATTTATATTGTTAAATAATAGATTCTTTTTGAAAACTAAAAGTGGATTGCTTTTGAAAATTCAAACTTTTCATTTTTAAAATGCAAGGCTAAAATAGTTTCATCTTTCTTGCCCTGATTTTCAATGCTCAAAGCATCGCCTGACCATTTTTTTGCTTTCTTAGATAGAAAATTAAAAAATCCTTTCTTTATAAAACCTTTCAAATCTTGATTTTCAGAATCAGATTCATTTTCTATAGCACCCTTTTGTGTATCAACCAATGCCTGGGGAATTACATTACCTTCTTTTACATTTCCCTTATCAGTTAATGATTGTGTATTTGGTGTAATCATTAATTTTTCTGAACTGTTACTCCTTTCATTTGCAGCAATTTCTTCTTTATGCACTATTTGTTGTCCACTAATTTCATTCACATGATTTTGGGAATTCTCCACATTGCTTGCAACATCTGATACTCCAGTTGCCATTTTTAAAGGATCACTGATTGTATTTAATTCGGTTGTTGGTTGATTCTTCTCACCAAGATTTACCAAATTGCTCCGTTCATTCTTTGTACTTGCAATCAATGCCTTTGAGCTTGCTTCCGATTCATTTAAAAGCAGCCCTTTGCTTTGTGAATCCGATGTATTTTTATAATTAGATGCATCCTTACTATTTGTTGCCAATTGTTGATCAGTATTTGCTATCGTTGCTGGCAACCTTTCATTACTTTGAGATCGGTTGGATGTGTGATTTTGTGCTAGTTCAGGATTTGTAGTACTTTGAGTATTAAACAATAAAATACCACAAACAATCAGCAAGACTAAGGAAGCGGCCACTGCCAACCATTGAAATGAATAGCTAAAGTTTCGTTTCACCGGAAGTGGTTTCATTTCTTCCTGTTCAAGCTGAGCCAGAATTTTTCCAAACAAATCCGGATCCGGCTGCTCCACATCAAATTGATGTTTAGCTTGCTGAATATACTTTTTCAAAGGATCTGACATTGTTTTTATTTTTTTTAATAAGTTCAATCAATTTTTGTTTAGCTCTTAAATATTGGCTTCTAGAAGTTCCAGAAACGATGCCTAACATCTTTGCAATTTCCTCATGTGAATAATCTTCCAACACATGAAGTGAAAAAACAATGCGGTATCGATCCGGTAATTTTTTAATTGCTTCATGAATTTCATGAATGTTTTGTTCGAATGCCGCCTCTTCAACCAGTTCCTGTTCGTCCTGGAGATTGATCATTCCTGGCACATCATCCCATTCTTCCAGGATCATTTTCTTTTTTGTTTTTACTGCTTGAATGGCCGTATTAACACAAATTCTTTTAATCCAAGCTGGAAACAATTCCGCTTTTTGCAATTGATGAATGTTCTGAAACACTTTTACAAAACTCTCCTGCAATACATCATGTGCATCCTGTTCATGGTTCATAATTCGAAGGCAAATGTTGTACATAGGCTTGGCAAAGAGATCATAGAGCTCCTTAAACGCCCTTTGATCCTTTTGTTTAACCCGTTCCACCAAATGCTCCATGCCGGTATTTCGTTTGCTTTCTGAATAAAAGAGAATCCAATGGCGGATTCGTTGCATAATTATTCAAAAAATAGTAAAATTTCTACAAAAATATTATAATTCATTGGTTTTCAAGGGAAAATCTGGGTATGAATGCTGGAAAAAGGAGGTCTGGAGGTCTGATGGTCTGGAGGTCTGGAGGTCTGGAGGTCTGGAGGTCTGGAGGTCTGGAGGTCTGGAGGTCTGGAGGTCTGGAGGTCTGATGGGCTGGAGGTCTGGAGGTCTGGAGGTCTGGAGGTCTGGAGGTCTGGTGGTCTGGAGGTCTGATGGTCTGATGGTCTGATGGTCTGATGGTCTGGAGGTCTGGAGGTCTGATGGTCTGATGGTCTGATGGTCTGGAGTTCTGATGGTCTGATGGTCTGGAGGTCTGGAGGTCTGATGGGCTGGAGGTCTGGAGGTCTGATGGTCTGATGGTCTGATGGTCTGGTGGTCTGGAGGTCTGATGGTCCGGAGGTCTGGAGGTCTGGAGGTCTGGAGGTCTGATGGTCTGATGGTCTGATGGTCTGGAGGTCTGGAGGTCTGGAGGTCTGGAGGTCTGATGGTCTGGAGGTCTGATGGTCTGATGGTCTGATGGTCTGGAGGTCTGGAGGTCTGGAGGTCTGATGGTCTGACGGTCTGATGGTCTGATGGTCTGGTGGTCTGGAGGTCTGGAGGTCTGGAGGTCTGGAGGTCTGATGGTCCGGAGGTCTGGAGGTAAGAACAAAGCTTGAAATAAATTTTTGAATAAAATGCGATTGATACTAAAATCATTCATTCAAAATAATGATAGCTGCGGTAATAATGCAATTTTTGTTGCCATGAATTAGGTACAAATGAATTTATGATATTTAGTTTGCCAATTGAGATTGGGTTGAACATTCTATTATTATGATTTGTATCAATTGCAACATTCCAGAATTGCAGCATTGTAGGATTTTCCCTACAGACGTCTTCTCTATAGGCTTCCATTCAATTCCTCAATCGCTTGTTCAATAGAATTAAAAGAAAATTTAAAGCCTGCATCCAATAATTTTTTAGGATAAACATTGTTAGAATTTAATAATAAATTTGCTTGCTCACCTAGAATTAGCTTTAGCATAAAAGCTGGAACTGGAAAACAAATACAAGTATGCTTGCTTAATTTGCAAATCGTTTTTACCAGATTCTTATTTTTAACAGCATGTGGTGAAGTAAAATTAAAAATTCCGGATGCATTTTGTTGAATGATAAATTCAATGGCCCGATTGTAATCTTGTACATGAATCCAGGAATAAAATTGTTCACCCGAACCAAAGTAATTTAAAAAACGCAACGCCTTCGTTTGGATAAGCTTTGGCCAAACGCCCCCTTTAGAATTTAAATATAAACCGGTGCGAATGATGCTCATATTTTCAACAAATTCTTTCAATTGGGTCGCTTCCTGCTCCCATCGTGCACAGGTTTGGGATAAAAAATCTGGTACACAACAATCTGAATCTTCATTCAAAGCTTGATCGCCACAATTCCCATAATATCCAATAGCAGATGCTTGAATCAACAGCGGAATTTTATTATTCAAAGTACTTAAATGCTGCTTCAATGTTTTTATGGATGCAGTTCTTGAATTTAAAATTTGCATCTTTCGATCGGAAGTCCATCGTCCTTCTCCAATTGAGCTCCCTGCCAGATTGATTAGGACATCCAGATTTTGGAGTGCCTTGCTGTCCAACTCCATTTTTTCCGGATTCCAATAAAAAGTTGGAAACGTTTGGTGTGCAGTCTTCCTGCTCAACCAGCTTACCTGATAATTTTTTGAAGCTAAAAAATCAGACAAACTCGTGCCAATCAAACCACTTCCTCCTGCTATTAAAATCCTTTTCATTTCATTTGTATCTTTGTCGGGTACCCCATTGTTAGTCCAGCCTTTAAACAATCAAATTATGAAATGGATGAATGTTTTGAAATGTATTTTGCTCCTAACTATCATTTCAGGTTTCCATGCTTGTCAGTCAGGTTCCAAAGTGGAAGGATTTCATTTGCGGATTCGGTTGAAGGAAGATGTTGATTGTTTGCAACCAATCGTCTCTCAAACCCGCTCTGCAACACAGATAGAAGCATTGATCATGTTCCCTCTGATTGAGTATAACATGGATAAAATTGAACTTACGCCGCTCTTGGTTAAAGCGATTCCTGCCCTTCTTTCTTCAAATGATAGCAGTGATGTATATGCCAGTGATATTTTGCCAGAAGCTGTTTGGGATAATGGCACCGCCGTTACAGCAGCCGACTATGCATTTTCAGTAAAGGCGGCATTAAATCCATTTATTAAAAATACCAATTGGAAAAGTACTTTAAAAAATATTCGCGACATCCGCTGGAATGAAGCTGATCCAAAACATTTGGAAGTAGTGGTTTCAAAAAATTACTTATTAGCGAAAGAACTCAGTGGAAACATAAATGTGTATCCAGAATATGTTTATGATCCTGAACGCATCATGCAGAAATATACCATTCGGGATTTATTGACAAAAGACAGTAGCAGTTGGACGACTGCAGAGTGGACCGGACTTCAAAAATTTGCAGATCAATTTCAATCCGCAGATTTTTGCAAAAAAATAATTTCCGGATGTGGGCCCTATCGTTTAACATCCTGGGAATCGGGATCCAAAATTATTTTAGAAAAAAAGAAAAACTGGTGGGGGGAGAAATATGCAAGCAATCAAGCAATGCTTCAGGCCAATCCGGATAAAATCAGTTATTTAATTATTCCGGATGAAGCTACTGCTGTATTGGCTTTGAAAGATGGAAGTGTGGATATCTGTACAGATATCTCACCCAGACAGTTTGAAGCTTTGCGAATGGACAGCAGCTCTAAAACCAAGTTACAGTTTTTTACACCGGGTATATTTCAATACAATTATATTGATTTCAATACCCGCACGGATATACTTTCGGATTTAAATGTAAGAAGGGCTCTGGCTTATCTTGTAGATATTCCATCCTTTATTCAAAATGTCATGCAAGGCTTAGCGCAACAAGTAGTTGGACCCGTGCATCCTTCCAGATCCTATTACAATCAACAATTGAAACCCATCGTATTTTCAATAGATTCTGCACTTAGTTTACTACAGAAATCCAGTTGGAAGGACAGTGACAAAGATGGTATCCTGGACAAAATGATAAAAGGCAAACATACTAAGCTTTCATTAAATTTAATGGTGAGCAGTGACGGTGGTAAAAAGCTTGCCCTTTTATTACAAGAACAAGCAAAAAAGATTGGCGTTGAAATCAATCCGGTCAATAAAGATTTTTCACTTATACTGAAAGATTTAAATGCCTTAAATTTTGACATGGTTGCCTTGAATATCAGTCAGCAACCATCTTTATACGATCCATTTCAAAACTGGCATAGCAGCAATGCAAAAGCCGGTGGTTCCAATCGATGTGGATTTGCAACTCCAGAAACAGATAGTTTAATTCAAATAATCCGCACCAGTGCAACAGAAGATCGTCGCAATCAAGCTTACCTTCGATTTCAGGAAGTTTTATACGAAGCGCAACCGCAAATCTTTTTATTCAGTCCAAAAGAACGATTGATTGCATCTTCACGCATTCAATTAGAACCCAGCAATCGCAGACCAGGCTATTTGGAGAATATGGTTAAAGAACGCTAAAAGGCAATTACGAATGACGGATTACGAATGACGAATGACCGATGACGAAGGTCGATGTAAGATGGACGAAATTATCCCTTTAGCCCTCTAGCCTATTAACCTCTAGCCTATTCCCAAATTTTCCACCGAGATAGGCCATTGGGATGTATGCACCCAATAAGTCAACTAATGTAAACCACAGTGGGGAAGGGAGCATCATAAAATTCCACCGGCTAAGAAAATCAGACCTATTAGCAGGGCGAAACGCATGTTGTTGTTTGCTGCGAACCGGGCAGCTATATAAGCTCCGACCAAGGTACCCAAAGCATGCGCCAAAAAAGGCATTAAAAAATGTTTGGGTTGAAATAAGTGCATGGCTGCTTTAAGTCCTTCCATTGTAGTGACATCAGCGCCTTCAGGGGGAGGTATTACGGACCCACTCATCATGATGATACTCATATTTACCACACTGCCAATAACAGCTCCGGCTACAACTGCCAAAATATTTCTTAAAATTGGATTCATCGTTTTTGTTTAAAATAAATAATGTAATGATGCAAATTTATTAAAAACTTATGGGAACGATTTGTATTTAGTTTATGATTCTTTTGGTTGGGAACCTTAAGGTTTTTAGATTAACAGAATTGCAGATGTGTGCTATTATAAAATTTCGCAAAAGCCTTCCTTTATAAAGACAAGCCCCCTTTATGTATGTCAAAGCAAATCCCCTCTGACCTCGGCGGGACGCCGTCGGTAACTAGTTATTTAGTTAGTTTTATTTGTTAAAATTGTACCATTGCGGGGTTGAACCATCGCAGAATTTCTTTAAAGACTTCTTTTCTATAGACTAAATACCATTGTACCATTGCAGATTTGTACCATTGCAAAATTTCCTTAAAGACTCCTTTCTATAGACTTAGTTCGTCTTCAAACGATCTACCATTAAATACAACCAGCTTTTCTCAATGAGCCGGTTGTCCATTCGAATGTCCTCTAGCCATTTTTCCTTTTCAATCTTCTGAATTTGTTTTGTGGAAAACAATCTATTGGCCGTATTTAAAAAATTATTGTAATACTCTCTGTGATAGCCCAATTTTTTTGAACGCTTCATAAGATTAGCGGTCGCCTTAATCTGATTATGCATTAATTCATCTTCCTTTATTTCATAATAAATTTTAATCATTTCCACACGAGCATTTAATTCGATCAATGGATCACGAAATACACTGGTGTTTAATAAATACAATGCTTTGGCATATTCTTTTTGCTCTTTATAAATTTTAGCAAGATTAAAACTGTATATCGGATTTCGTTCTTTAGGATTAACCAAATTTTTATAATCCTCCAGAAGTTTGATGGCTAAATCCAAATCATTCATCCGAATGCACAAAGAAATAATGTTTTTATATGTAAGCGAACTCATGACTCCATAATCCAGCAGCCAACCAAATTTAACGCAATGTTGAAATAGTTGAAGCGTTTGTCCAAAAAAACGAGGATCGTTTTGATTGATTTTCCGAATGCTATAATTTAATGCAGTTAAATAAATTTCACGGCCTCGTTCAAAATCAAAGTCCTTTTCATATCGGCTAATTAAACTGAGATAGTCTCTGAAATACTGCTCTTCTGTTGGATAACGGTACATTTTCAAAGCCATCATGTAAATACCCAATTCCGGCTTTTGATCCCAAGCGTTTTTTTCGGCTAATTCAACCCAGGCATCAATTAATGGATATTCAAAACTACTGGCGCCAATGGCCTCATGTGAAAGTTGTTCCAAATAGATGCGCAGTCGTTTTATTAAGGAATCAATTTCCAGGATTTCTGAACTTTCCTTAAAATCAAAATAACTAAAACGATTTTTAAACGATTCATAATGCAATAATTCCATATCCAGCTGATGCCGGATCTCATAAATATCAGGATTCCAGGTCTTAGTTCCTTTTAATTCATTCCGAAAGCTTTCTGTTTGATTTTCAAAAAGTTTGATTTGCTTGGTCTTCCTCAGAAATCGAATGTAGAAAAGTTCTTTTTCATATTCATTTTGTTGTTTTTCCTCAATAAAAAGGAAATTTTTTAACTGTTTTAATAGTTCAGAAAACAATAAACGCAATTTGACATCAGAATAGGCTTCACCAGGATACAATTTGTCGAATAAGGCTGGTTTTAGCAATTCAATTTTTAAATCTGTCAAGTGGTCTAAATAATCAAAACTTAGGCTTAGTTTTTTGTTGGTATTATAATAAGGTGAAGCCAAATACCTTCTAAATCCTGCTTTTTGCTTCAGATTTAAGTTAAGATAAAGCTCTAAAAATTGAGGATTCTTCATTTTTTTATACAAATTAATATCTTATAATATTGTATATCAATGTATTATAGTTTTTTATTTTTGTTAATTAGGCTACAAATTACAATATTTTTATTTTTTAAGGGCAATTGATTCAGATACTTTTGTATTGAAATAATGGCCAAAGCCATGAATAGATATATCAGAATTATACTAAGTACAAGTGTTTTAATTTTTGGGATTTTCGGATTTCAAAATGCTTTAATTGCACAAAACACCGTAAGTCTTTATTTAATAGATAAGGGTTGGAATTTAGATACCAATATCATCGAGTTACGAGCTACCCATTTTCAACGAGTGGGAACGATGCATTTTTCTCTTAAAGAAATTAACAATCAAGGTGATTTTGCAGGTGTAGATCAAATTCAATTAATGAATTTTCAGTCGGGTGTGAATATTACTTACAATTCCATTTCAAAAACGATTTCTGTAAGTTGGGATGTTTTATTTATAAATGGATTCAATATACCAGATGGACAATTGGTATTTCGGATACTTTGGAAATCCAATCCAAATTTCTCCCATTGCTATGAATTTGTACAATCCCCGCTTCCAACGGAGATAAAAGATCCAAACTTAATTCCACAAATTGTCAAACTTTATAATTCCTGTGATGCATTGTTGAATGTTCCAAGTTTTTTTAATGCCTATATTGATATTAATAAAAACTGTAACTACGAATTTCAGGAAGACTTATTTACGCAATATACCATTTTAGATAGTTTTAATAATCAAATCAACACGTATAAGAATCCACAAAACTTGTTTTATACGAAACAAGAATTTGGATTGCATTATTACAAAATACTTCCGGTTACTTCTCTTTGGACTTCTTGTACAAATTATCAAATGGTGTTGATTGATTCAACTACAAAAATTATCGGTTTGAGTTATGGCATGCAATCCGTGGTTGATTGTCCGGAATTATCTGTTGAAATAAACACCCCTATTGTCCGCAGATGTGTGGACTACTCGTATTATATACATTATGAGAACATCGGCACCCTGGCAGCTGATTCTGTTAAGGTACTTATTAAATTAGATCCCTTTATGAGTTTGAAGGGTGCCAGCATTCCGATTTCAAATTTTCAAGCGCCCTATGCAGAATTTCTAATAGGAAAGCTTGATATTTTTAAACATGGAAATTTTACGATTACCGTAAACATAGACTGTGATTCTACAAGTATTGGTCAAACGCATTGTGTCAGTGCAGAAATACTGCCTCATAAAGATTGCATTATTCCGGCAAACTGGTCCGGTGCCAGTATAAAATTAGATGCCAAATGTGAAAATGGAAAAAATAAATTCCGTATTCAAAATATTGGCACACAGGATATGCCTGATCCGGTTCAATATTGGATTGTGGAAGACGATATCATGCCTGGTTTAAAGAAGGATATCAAATTAAATAAGGCCAGTTTTTTTGATATTGAATACCCAGCAAATGGAAAAACCTATCGACTGATTACAGATCAGGTTAAAAATCATCCTGGCTTATCTTATCCTTCTATAGCCTTGGAAGCCTGTGGTAAAAATGGTTCCGGAGGAATCAGTACCGGTTATTATTTAATGTTTCCGGAAGATGAAGAAGATCCCAACATTGCAATTGATTGTCAAGCTTCCAGATCTTCATTTGATCCCAATGATAAAACGGCAAGTCCTTTGGGATATCAATCAGATCATTATATTGAATCCCAACGAACCTTAGAATATAAAATCCGTTTCCAAAATACTGGAAACGACACTGCATTTAAAGTAGTTATTGTTGATACCTTAAGTGAATGGATGGATCTAAGTACGCTTAAGATCCTGAATGCATCGCACCCTTTTAGTTTTAGTTTGATAAATCGGGTATTAAGCTTCCGCTTTGACCCGATTTATCTCCCTTACCAATCGATTGATGATGCCAATTCACAAGGATTTGTTCAGTATTCCATTCGACCCAATTCCAAAGCGCCTTTAGAAACCAAATTATCCAATACGGCTTCAATTTATTTTGATTTTAATGCACCGATTCAAACGAATACAACAATACATACAATAAACAGGGACTTTATTATTGTTTCAATTAAAGTTGCCGATCCTTCAATACTAAATGTGAACATTTATCCGAATCCGGGGACAGACTATCTGATCTTGGAAACTGACATGCTGTCTCCGGAAAAGGATATTCAATTGTGTGATTTAAATGGTCGTGTTTTGTTATCACAAAAGTGGATCGGTCAACAAAGCATCCTTCAACTGAATGATCGCTTTCAATCTGGTACTTACATTTTAAACATATATGAAAAATCTAAACTTCTTTATCGAGCAACCATTGCTCTAAAAACTAAAAATTAGTGGCAGCCTGGAACGCTAGGGCTGTAATATTGAAATTTGTGACGAGAAAATCCCGGTATTTCCTTATGGATCTATCGGGATTTCATTTATAAATCTATGTTATGAAATTTAATAAAGTTTGAAATAATAATACGAGCTATTTTAGAAGGTTTGCTTGGATTAAAAAAATTATTCCTTGCTTAGATTGATAAATTGGGATCTCTTTTGATATGAATAAGAAATGTCTTTTCTAAAATATACTTACCTATTTTAATGGTTCTCATATATTGGCTCTGAGAACCTCTTCATATTGTGAACGGAACCGGTTGACTTTGTTGACCGGTTTTTTTATTAAACCCAGAAGCTCTTTTGGTTCTATCATATTAATCTTAGATAAATTAGAAAGCTATAAGTATCCATTCCAAATCTGGGGTTTCAACCCCAGATTTGGAATGGGCAAATTTTATCAAACTAGTGAGGGAGTATCATTTTGAATATCAATGCAATATGCCCCGTTTATAAACAATGGGTTTCAACCCATTGTTTTTGAACGGGATCCCTCATTTTGATCTGCTGGCCAGATCTTTCTCAATAATTAATTTAATTTGATCTGGTTTTAAATTTTTACCAATGATTTTACGCTCTTTATTCAAAACATAAATTTCAGGAGTGATATCAACAAAATATTTAGCATATATGCTTCGATTGGTTGGATCGTGAACATTGATCCAAAGATCCGTTTGCTATTTTTTTACAAAGTCGCGCCATTTTTGATCTGTTGAATTTAATACAACCGCAAATACTTCGACTCCTTTAGCTTTCCATTCTTTATAAAACTGAATCAGCTGGGGCGTTTCTTTCTGACAATGGTCGCAGTCCGGATCATACATATACACTATCACAAAATCTTCTTTCAGCTCATAAATGGAACGTGTTGCTCCGTTTAAATCTGTTGAAATAATATCTTGTCCCTGACAACCCAAACAACTGGATTGCATTTCATATACTTTTTTCTTTATTGCAGCTAATTCTTTTTCATCCATCCAAAATGCATTTTCCTTTGTAAAGTATTTATCCAAAATAAATACAAAAACGGCTTCCCCGTCCATTACCTTCGTCTTGGTTGGTTCATAGTTTAACGCAATCCAGTTACTGACAAACTGAAATATTTCTTTATTCACCAAAGATTTCTTAATAATATAATCAGCTTGTCGAATGATAGAATCCGGATGTTGTGGTGTTAACTCCAATATAAATTTCTTCAACTTATTGACCAATACCGGAGTGTACAAAAGACGCGTATCACTTAAATCAACATTATCCCAAAAGGCAAGCCGATACATTTCCAGTTGTCGGTCGCGATCGACTTCTCCCTTAGCATTACGAAGATTCATCAAATCAGGGTTTTGTCCTGCCCGTTTAAATTTTACAAAAAAAACATCAGGATATTTTTTTATGAACCCCTCCATTTGTTGTTTCTTCTCATCAATAATTTTTTTAATACCCAAATCAAATTTATCTAAGGTCAAATTGTCATTTGGAGCATTATTTTTCATGGTATTCAGAGAATCCATGGCTATTTCATGTTTTAATTGAAGTTTGAGTGACTCGTACAGCAGCTGGTTATCAATACAATCCTTAACCCGCATGTTGCCAATTAGATCTTCCTTGGTAGTAACCATTGAAAAATGTTGATCGGCATCCAAAATCATATGAAAGTTTGTGTAATCCGGTAAAATCAAATAATAATAACCTGGATGGTAGGGTTTTTTACGAATCCATTCAAATTCCCCTTGTTCGTTTGAAAAGGTAGAATCCACAAATAAATTCTGGTCGCCAAACACACTTATTAATTTGACCGTTCCGCTTTTAAGGCCTTGGACCTTGCAGCGAATTTCAACACTGTCTTTTTGGCTAAAAAGCCACGTTGAACCAAATAGTAACAGCAAACAGGTTATTTGTCTCATGGCAGTATTTTGTATTCCAATTTAAAATGCAAAGTAAAATAAACTAACGCACTCCAAGCCTTGTAGCCATAGCTGACGGGCCATTTTAGCCTTATTTTAGGATAATTTTAATACTTCTAAGTACTTGGCACCGCAAAATCATATTAAAAATACATATATATAAACAAATTCCTATCTTCGCCAGGATTTCGAAAATCCAATATTTATTAAAGCTGAATTTTACGCCCGGGGCAAAGTGTTATTAAGTTCAGAGTACCTTGTACTTTTTGGTGCTACCGCTTTGGCTTTGCCTACCCGTTTGGGCCAGAAAATGAAGGTACAGGAATTGAACGGTTCCGAAATTATTTGGAATTCTTACGGACCAGATGGCAAAAAGTGGTTTTCTGCAGAAATTGACCTCATGGGATTTGATGTGACGGAATCCAGTCACCCTGAAACCGGAAAATTTCTTAGAAAATTATTAAAGGCCTGTTGTCAAAACAATTCAGAATTTTTATCTCATTGGAAAAAATATAAAGTAGATCACTACCTCGAGTTTCCTAACTCCTGGGGACTTGGATCCAGTTCGACTTTAATTTTTAATATGGCTTCGTGGGCTGATGTCAATCCATACCATTTATATTTTGACGTTGAACAGGGCTCCGGCTATGATGTTGCCTGCGCCGGTGCAGAAGGACCCATACTTTATACCTTAGGAGATGGCTCCATTGATTTGGAAGAAATTGATTTCAAACCTAGTTTTCAAGACAAATTGTTTTTTATACCCCTTAATCAAAAAACAAGCAGTAAAGAAGCTGTAGAAAAGGCTAAACAGCAAAAACCTGATAAAAAAATTATCCAGGAAGCCAGTGATCTTACGAATAAATTACTTGACATACACTCATTAACACAATTTGAAAACTGGATTGCACAACATGAGTCTTTGATTTCGAATTATACGGGCATCCAACGCATAAAAGACCAAAATTTTCCGGATTTTCAAGGCGAAATTAAATCATTGGGTGCCTGGGGTGGAGATATTGTACTGGCTACAGCAAGCAACGGCAAAGAAGCACTTGAATCTTATTTTAAAGCTAAAGGCTACGAAAAGGTAATTCCCTATGCTGAATTAATCCTTTAGGCTGCTTTCCTGTTATATATTCTGAAACCTAAACAATGCCCTCGGCTATCTGGTATCCTCTGCAATTAGATAAAATTATCCATGAAACGGAATTTACCCGTCGATTCATCTTTCGTATAGAATCTGATAGCTTATTTGAATATGAGGCCGGTCAATTTTTAACCTGTGATCTTCCCATTGGAGAAAAAAGAGCACAACGCTGGCGTAGTTACAGCATTGCAAACTGGAATCCAGGAAATCACGAAATTGAATTTTGCATTTCCTATAAGGAAGGGGGACCGGCATCTGAATACTTTTTTAAAAACATTTCAATAGGAGATCAATTTAAATGCAAAGGTCCGGAAGGTACGTTTATCCTTCCCGATCAAACTTCTCAAAATTTAATTCTAATTTGTACGGGCACCGGACTTGCCCCTTTTAGAGCCATGATTCAAAAAATCATAGAACAAAAAATCACATTTGATTCCATCCAGCTAATTTATGGAACCAGAACCCTGGAGGATATCATTTATAAATCTGAATTATTGCAATGGCCACAGGATGTTTTAAATTTCAGTACCCATATTTGCCTATCACGTGAATCCAAATTGGTTGAATTTAATTCACCATCAGTTTTTATCCATTCCGGATATGTACACCCAGTTTATAAAACCTTGCTTCAAAACAATACTATAGATTCAACAAAAAGTACTTTTCTTATTTGTGGCTGGAGTGCCATGATTGATGAAGCTGTGTTAAATTTATTTTCTGAATTTAAAGTCCCACGAGAACACATACGGTTTGAGTTGTATGGATGATATTGGGAATAGGGGATAGGCTGTTGGGCTGTTGGGCTGTTAGGCTGTTAGGCTGTTAGGCTGTTAGGCTGTTAGTTGATAGGAGGAACACTTGCAATTCTTTGCGCCTCTGCGAGAAATTAATTAGTTGATAGGTGATCGTTGTTAGTTGATTGTCTGTCCTTATCTAAAACAGGTTGACTTTTTTAATAAATTAAATTCGTGTTGATGAAGGTTGAAGTTTTCTTTTGGGAGCATTATTTCTCCAAAGCACGTATTAAATGTTCAATGAGCAATGCTCAATGAGCAATTTTCAATGAAAGATCCCATTATTCATTGAACCATTGGAACATTGGACCATTGGAACATTTCCCCAAATTATTCAATCGATTTAAGTTGTTGATAAATTTCTTTTAGTTCATCTGGGGTCCAGTCTGTTTTTTCTGAACTGCATAGGTTCATTAGCAAAGCATCTTGAAGGCGGCCTTTTATCATGGCATCGCGATAGGATATATCCGGCCTGAAGGTAACCATTGCATATTTAGAATAATATTCGGGAAATTGTTTTTCCAATTGCATCTCGAGTTTGCGTTTTCTTTGAAAAACAGGGTCTGCAACTTTATCGCGCATTTCTATAAAATTATCTTCCGCCAAATCGGCTATTGCATCCGAATTTGGTTTTCTAATTTCTGAAAATGTTTTACAAATTGATTGCCAATCCATTTTCTCATCAAGCAGTTTATCAAATACGAAGACATCTTCGAAACCACAATTCATTCCCTGGCCATAAAAAGGAATAATGGCATGAGCCGCATCTCCCATTAAAAGAATTTTATCTTCATCATGCCATGGTGAACATTTTACTGTATAAAGATGTCCGGTAGGATTGTGGAAAAACTCACTCGTTAATTGGGGAATTAATGAAATGGCATCTTTAAAATAGGTTTCAAAAAAGTTTACTAACTGATTTTCATTATTTAAAACTTCAAAGCTTTCAGATCCGTGATAAGGCAAGAACAAGGTTGCAGTGAATGTTGCATCGGGATTTGGAAGTGCAATCATCATAAAATGGCCTCGTGGCCAAATGTGTAACACATTTTTTTCTAATAAAAATTCGCCATTTGCTCCTGGAGGAATCGTTAATTCCTTGTATCCATAATTTTGAAATACTTGTGAATAATTAAAATGCAAACGGGCAGATTGTTCCATAAAATATTGCCTGCATGCCGATGCAGCTCCATCGGTCCCAATTATTAAATCAAATAATCGTTCTTCTGAAATTTTAGATTCATTTTCAAAAAAAGCTTTATTTGTTTGAGTATTAATTTTTTTTAATTGGGTATTAAACTGAATCGCATTCGGTTTTATTTTTTCAATGGCATCCATCAAGATCACATTGAGGGTGCGTCTTGAAATGGAATTTATATATTCACCAGGTCTTGAACTATATGCCTGATATACCAATTGACCTTCCAGGTCGTGTATTAAACGGCCTTCCATTTTTATAGCGTTTGCCAATAATTCCGTTTCGAGTCCTGCCAGTTTTAATGTTTGGATTCCCCGATGAGAAAGTGCCAGATTGATCGATCGTCCTGCACTGATTGTTGCTTTGCGCATATCTGGTCGGGATTCGTACACGGTAACATCAAATCCTCGTTGCAATAAACGCAAGGCAAGTAAACTTCCCACCAGACCACAACCTGCAATTTGAATGGTTTTATTTTGATCAATCATTTAGCGCTTGCTTTAAAATTTGAATGAAATCAAAAATGTCTGTAAACCTATTGTAAAGTGGAACCGGTGCAAGACGAATTACATCTGGTTCGCGCCAATCTGCTATGACACCAGCTTCTGTAAGTTTATTAAAAATCGTTTTATCGGCATCTTTCAATTGAATGGAAATTTGGCATCCTCTTTCTGCTTCTGAACGGGGTGTAATTATGTTCAGTTTGGGGTGATCCATTTCATCCATTAAATTAAACAAGACATTTCCCAATTGCATGGATTTCAATCGCAAATTATCCATACCGGCATCATCAAATAATTCAAAGGATGCACGCAAACATGCCATAGGTAAAATGGGAGGATTGCTCAACTGCCAACCTTCTGCACCGGACATGATTTCAAAATGCGGACTCATTTTAAATCGTGATTTTTTGTTGTGTCCCCACCAGCCGGTAAAACGCGGCATGTCATAACTGTAAGCATGTCGCTCATGGACAAAACACCCGGCAAGACTCCCTGGACCCCCATTCAAATATTTGTAACCACACCAGATTGCAAAATCAGGACCATCGTCATGCAATTTAAGAAGAAGGTTACCGGCGCCATGTGCCAGATCAAATCCAACCATACAACCGCTTTGATGCGCCAATTCGGTTATAAATTTTATAGGATATGCTTGTCCGCTGTAGTAATTTACAGAACCAATTAAAGCCAATGCAATTTCATCGCCTTGATTTTTGAAAACGTTTTCAATGGTTTCTCTTGAAACATAGGCTTCCCCTGGTTCTGGTTGGAGAATCATCAACTGAGTGGCTGGATCATAGCCATGAAATCGAATTTGAGATTCTACAGCATAGCGATCTGAAGGAAAGCAACTGTGTTCAATCAATATTTTAGTTCGTTTTCCTTCCGGTCGGTAAAAGCTAACCAACATTAAATGCAAATTGACGGTAAGTGTATTCATCACCACCGTTTCAATTGGCTTTGCACCTATAATACGGGCCATAGAATCAGTAAGAAATTCGTGGTAAGGCAACCAGGCATGTTTTGCCTGATGATGGCCGTGGACACCAAAATTTGCCCAATCTGTTAGTTCTTGTTCGACATAAGCTTTGGTCTTAACCGGTTGAAGCCCTAATGAATTTCCACAAAAGTAAATGGCCTCTTTTTCAGTTTTGGTTTTTGGCAACAGGAATTGAGTCCTAAAATGCTTCAATGGATCCTGTTCGTCCATTTGTTGAGCTGCTGTTCGGTTTAAATCCATACAAATTAAAAAGCCAAAAATAAGCGATTTGAAAGGAAAGAGACTTTCGATTTGATAAATTTTACTAAATCATAAGAAAATAGCGCTACATAAATTAAAGCCATTTATGTAAAAATCTAAACGAGCATTTGAAAATCCCAAACTTGGGGTTTAAACCCCAAGTTTGGGATTTTCAACAATAATAGAACTAATTATAAATGTTCACACAAACGACTTAACGCTTTAATTGATATTCCCTTTACTTTTACCGTATGGATTGGCATTCTGCACGGGAAGGATTTGTAAATTATTTGAAATTGGAGCGTTCTATGGCCATTCATTCCGTAGATGCATACCTGCGTGATTTAGATAAATTACAACATTATGCAGAGTCAAAGACCCCTCAGTTAAGTCCAGAGGTGATTCAGATGGATGATGTCGAAGATTTTTTATCCTGGTTACAACAATTTGGTTTAGAAGAACGATCGCAGGCCCGAATCCTTTCAGGCATCAAAGCGTTTTATAAATATTTATTGATTGAAGAGCTCATACAAATAAATCCAACTGAACTGATTGAAGGGCCTAAACTTAAACGAAACCTTCCTGATGTCTTGCACATTGAAGAAATTGAAGCAATTTTTGCCGCAGTAGATTTAAGTAAGGATTTTGGACATCGGGACAAGGCCATTTTAGAAACTTTGTATTCGTGTGGCCTTCGTGTCAGTGAACTGGTCGAACTCTTGTGTTCCAATATTTTTGAAGAAGAGACCATGATTAAAGTGATTGGAAAAGGCAATAAAGAGCGATTGATTCCGATTGGTCAAAAAGCATTAAATCAAATTAAATTATATAAAATATCCTATCGAAACACCTTGCCGGTTGTAAAAGGTTATGAAGATTATTTATTTTTAAATCGGTTTGGAAAAAAATTATCCCGCACGCTGGTATTTCAAATGGTCAAAGAAAATGTTGCAAAAGCCGGAATAAAAAAACATGTAAGTCCACATACGTTTAGACATTCGTTTGCAACCCATTTGGTTGAAGGTGGAGCCAATTTAAGAGCTGTTCAGGAAATGTTAGGACATGAAAGTATTACGACCACAGAAATTTATACGCATTTAGATTTAAATTACTTACGTGAAACGGTATTGCAATTTCACCCGATGAACAGGAGGAATTAGAATGGTTCAATCCTGCAATGGTTCAAAGGTTCAATAAGGAAGAAAGGAAGGCTAGAGGCTAGAGGCTAGAGGCTGACTATTAATTACTGACTACTGATTTGCGGCTAGAGGCTAGAGGCATTTTTTTTTGACTACTGACTATTAATTACTGACTACTGATTTGGGGCTAGAGGTTAGATGCATTTTTTTGACTACTGACTATTAATTACTGACTACTGATTTGCGGCTAGAGGCTAGAGGCATTTTTTTTTGACTACTGACTATTAATTACTGACTACTGATTTGGGGCTAGAGGTTAGATGCATTTTTTTTTGACTACTGACTATTAATTACTGACTACTGATTTGCGGCTAGAGGCTAGAGGCATTTTTTTTGACTACTGACTATTAATTACTGACTACTGATTTGGGGCTAGAGGCTAGAGGCATTTTTTTTGACTACTGACTATTAATTACTGACTACTGATTTGGGGCTAAAGTAAAAATTATACAATTGTATAAAAAAATAAAATTATAAATAATTTTAAATACGCTGAATTTTATAGAGCATTTACATTGTAGCATTACAGCATTGTAGAATTGTAGAATTGTAGAATTGCAGAATTGCAGAATTGCAGAATTGCAGAATTGCAGAATTGCAGAATTGTAGAATTGTTAATTCCGTTTTCTTATAAAAGTAAGAATCAACAATAGGATTGAACATAGTTTAACCACATTTACCATTAAAAACAAAATAAAGGAGGGACGTTCAGCATCCATGGGTTCGCTCCAGAATCTGAAATAAGGAAAGTAGCGAATGTCGATATCAACTTGTGGAAATACGGTTCCTTTGCAACGAATGTTTTCCGGAATTTTATAATCCAGTATTTCATTATATCCATCGTATCGCTGTTGGAAGCTATCGCTATTAAAACTGTATTCATATAAATACACACGATCTCCTTCACAGCTGTGATTATAAATTTTGGCTTTGCCTGGAATTGAAAAGAAACGCAAGGCAATCGAGCGGAACGGATCTTCCACTCTGAAAAAAGGCAATAAAAAGAAACAAGCACCAAAAAAGGCAATTACACGTAATAGCCAAATCATACAATTGATTTTCTGCCAAATGTATATAAATTTGAGCAGAGAATATTTATGAAAACGATTCCGAAGAAAATACTCTATTCTGTTAAGTATCAATTGCTTCGGTTCTACCATGCTTACAAGTCCTGGGCCTGGTACTACAAGATATTGACTTGGGTATTGACCCTTGTGTCCCTCCATTTTTTATATTTCTTCTATTTGATGCTATTTTTTCCACCGATTACGGCCACCCAGTTTGGGAGTCTGGTAAGTGGCCATGGATTAAAAAGGGAATACGTCTGTCTTAAAAATATTTCAAGCAATGCTGTACTAGCGGTTATGGGAGCAGAAGATCAGCTATTTGCTGAACATTATGGATTTGATTTGGAAAGCATTGAAAAAGCACTGGAATACAATAAGCGAAAACCAAAAAAGATGCGTGGTGCTTCAACCATTAGCCAACAAGTTGCAAAAAATGTTTTTTTATGGCAAGGCCGCTCCTGGATCCGAAAGGGATTGGAAGTATATTTCACCTTAATGATAGAAACCTTATGGAGTAAGAAAAGGATTATTGAAACATACCTGAATATTGCAGAAATGGGGGATGGTGTATTTGGTATACAAGCTGCTTCCAAAAAATATTTTAATAAAGATGCCAAATACCTGAGTCGGGAAGAGGCTGCTAAAATTGCTGCTTGTCTTCCCAATCCGAAGCGTTACAAAGTAAAACCAGTTTCACCCTATGTTTCTTTTCGCATTCCCTGGATCATGCAACAAATGGATCAAATTGAGCCGGATGAAGACATTCAATTGTTGTTGAAAAAAGCATTCCAAAAGTAAGGTCCTAAGAAAGTTGGAGACGTGGCTTTTAGAAAAACTTTAAAGAACTTTTCTGCTTTTTTATACAATCAATGGTAATAAAAAATCAATCATGCATTAATTAAATTTAGGAACATGATATGATTTGGATTCACATGATTTTCTGAAATTCTAAAATCCGCTTTCCCGACAATTTTAAAACCGAATTTATTATAAAATGAAATGGCCCTGTGATTTTCAATCCATGTAAAGAGCCATATCCCCTTCTGTTGACCATTGCGTGCTAATTGCAAATTATAATCCATGAGTTGATAACCCAGTTTCTGTCCGTAATACGATTGCAAAAGATACAAGCGATCGAGTTTGGCTATTGCTCTTATTTGAACCCAATCGCATGCAGTGTTGAGTTTGATTTTAGAATATCCGGCCAATTTTGATTGGTAAAACAAAAGATGGTACATATTGGATGGATCATTCAGCTCCGACAGTACCGTATTTTCATCGTATACAGTTTCAATGTAGCAGTTAATATCTTTTAGGGAAGCGCTGTGGCCATGTGATTCTATAAAACTTGTTTTTCCAATAATACCAATTGCAGAAACGTCTGAACTAGTTGCTGGTCTTATTTCAATTTCAGTTTGCAGTTTCATAGAAAATTAGATAAAATGTAGGCAAGCATTTAATTTTGAAAACTTGGATTCCAAATTTAAATTTTTACAAATTTGTATGAACCCATATAAGAGATTGAATAACAACCAACTTGCAAGTCACTGATATCAAGATCAAATTCAAGTTTGTTTTGAATGGAAATTTTTTTCACAATTTGACCCATTGCATTTGTAATAAACAAGTCTGCCGGAGTTGAATTCTGGGACTTCAATGTTATGTGCAGCATATCCGAAGCAGGATTCGGATACAAAGAAAGGGAAAGCGTTTTATAAATCTCATTGTTATTACTGATGCCAAGGCTGTCTTCATAGATCCATACCAAACCGTCTTGAGTAGCCATGAATACTTTATTTCCATCAACTGCCAATGAACCTTGAGAGCGTCCATCGTTTTGACCGGTGATGCCATCATTAAACAATTTCCAATTGATGCCATCGCGGGATGTATAAATACCAACATCACTTTGATTGGTTCCATTAGAATTTCCTGAATGAAAAAACATTTGTCCGGAATTTGTAGTAACGATTTTTGAAATTTGCTGACCCGTTTGAACTAAGTAATCTGGCAATCCATTAAGTTCCATAACAGATTTCGAAATAAAATTGGCAAAACCCATCTTGTTTTTCCAACCCAATGACCACATGTCTACTCCTGACCAAACCAATTGTTGATCCTTGGTAAAACCCAATGCTGCTACATTTCCACTAATTGATAATGCCTTCATACTGCTGCTGGTATCTTTTTGTGTATTATCGTTTGCTTGACAAGCCATTAAATCGGCAGGGTGCCAGCTAATTCCTTCATCATCAGAATAAATGACCCCAGCTGTTTCTGTACCAGCATATACTCTACCATTGCGATCTATTGCAATAGAAAAGATAGCACCATTGTATACCGATCCGTTGAAACTTGGTAAATAACAAGGATATGCATCCTTTATTAATTTGCTATCGTCGATTGCTGTAAAGGTTCTTCCGTCATCTGTAGATTTATAAATATAGGCCCAACGGGTACCCACATAAATGGTTCCATTGGAAGCTGTAGCAATGCAATGCCCTCCCAATGAAGGAATGGTTTGCGATGTAGCGGTGTCCCATATCATTTTTTGTGTATCAAATCGAAACAACCAGGGTTGTGATGCATCCGTGCGATAAATTCCTGCTATGGGTTCACTGAATTTATTGTAACCAAGGGCAACGATATTGTTTTGTATCGAACTTGGTCTGGGTACTTGAGGCAATGGCACAAAAGCAGGTATTTTATCTCGTGTGTTTGCTTTATAGATTAAGCCCAATTGGGTACCAGCTCCTAACAATGCATAAAATATATCATGATTGGGTGCAACTGCCATTCGAGGATACACACCCGTAGGCAAGCCGCTTGCCCAAAGTTTCCAGGATGGGGATTGCGCCTTTGGTTGACCAATTGAAACAACTAAAAATAATACTACTAAAATTCTCATTGCGTGTTGAATTTAATACGTATACATTCTATTACTAAAATAATTCGATCGGTTCAAAAATACAAATTAATCTTTGAAATGGAATTTAATGCATTTGATTCCACATAGTAATATTCCATACTTTTATTAATTAAACACAACGAATTTAAATAATAAGTACCCTTAATAAAATAACATTTAACGCTATCATGTACTATTTTACTTTATCCGGAAAATACTTCTTCATCAACTCGTTCCACTCTGGCAAACTGCGCAGCGTCAAGAGGTCTTCGTCATTTTCAAGCTGATCCCATGTGCTTCCTTTGTTGATAGTTTTTTCAATCCAATTCATGGCTTCTTCTGTTTTCCCTTCGGGTGTAAGGGTGTATGCCATGCCGAGCATGGCTCCTGCGTAATTGGGATTAAGCGCAATAGCTTTAAGAAAATTTTTACGTGCCTCGGCGGGACGATTTGTTTTGAAATAAGCCATACCAAGATGTTTGTAAGGATTTGCAAACAAAGAATCGAGAGAAATGACTTTTTTGAAAATCGGCTCCGCTTCAGAATACCGATGGGTAATTATATACAAACCCCCTAAGTTGTTCCAAGAAAATGTATAAGTAGAATCCAGTTTAATAGCTTTTAGTAATGTGAGCTCTGCTTCAGCATAACGTTGCGTTTGGATATATAAAAAACCCAGATTGTTCCATGCTTTGTATTGAGACGAATCAAGCATGAGGGTTTTTTTAAAAATCGGTTCGGCTTCCACATAACGACGGGTTTGATTGTATAAAGAACCTAGGTTGTTCCAACTTACGATTTGCGTTGGATCAATCGAAACAATTTTTTTAAACATGGGCTCTGCTTCTTCAAATCGACGGGTTTGATTGTATAAAGATCCAAGGTTATTCATTACAGAAATATTGGATGAATCCATTGCCAAAGCTTTATGAAATTCTTCTTCTGCTTCTTTGAATTTACCTGACTCTAAATAAATCATTCCTAAATCATTGTACCAACATGGATAAACAGGACCTCCGGATTCCTTGTATTTATTCATCAAGGTCAATGCCAGTTCTTTATTACCTAATAACCTATTCAACAAAGCCCACTGATTTATTACATATGGATGTACTGAATCTATTTTTTCTGCTATAAGCAAAGCTTTTCTTGCAAGTTCTAATTTTTTTTGAGCGCAGAAAATACCCGCAAGATCAGAATAAGGAAGAACCCAATTGGAAGCTAGATTGCGTGCTGTTTCAGCGCAAATAAAAGCTGAATCAGCTTTACGCAGTTGATTTATATAGAGCATGCACATTCGATGCAATGGAAGCGGAGATTGAGGTTCTAATTCCATTGACTTCTCGAATAAAGGCAGGCATTTTCTTGCAAGGTCTTCATCCGGATTTACATGATGCAACAAATTGATTCCCTGAAAAAGAAATTTTCGCGCTTGCAAAGATCGATGCATATAATGTTCCTCCCCCAGCAGTGTAGATGCTCTATCTAATAAGCGAGGTATTTGTTCGAGATTTATGCTTTTGCCGATACATTGTAATTGCTGGACGTCAGCAGCTAACCAAATGTTTATGACCTGTTGTGCATCGTCTTGCAGTGCAGCGGCATAATTTCGCTTCATGGTTGCATGCAAACGCTCCAGTTTGGGCTCATTGATTAATTGATTGTAATAGTATTCTGCACATGCATAATCCGGTTCTCCCGACGCTGTCGGACCAGGTAAATAATTTTTATTTTTTAATGCAGTTTTGAAAAGTTGATAGGTAACTTTAGTGTTTGTATCCAATTTAGCCAATACATCCTCTTCAATACCTCTTGCTTCTATAGCCGACAACATCATCTGGTTGGTTTTGCCGGATTTTATGGAGGCTGCTAATTTTTCGTTTACGCTAGCCAATCGTTCGTTGCGATTTCCTACAATCATGGGCACCTGACTGACAGGAGCCACTTCATTGGTTACATGGTCCTCAAGATATCTTCCAACTTCCTGTAAGGTCACCCATAAATCTTTGTTGTTATCTGCCATTCCGTAAAGTGCATCGAGAAGATGATAAGAAAATGCTCCACGTCCTCCGCCCCATTGTTCGCCTTCAATGCTATATTCATTGGGTTGACAAGACATGATTTTGATTTCATTGCCAAATTGTTTGGCCAGATTGGCAGCCGTGGCTTGTGATCCACCCACCGAACTTCCTGCCAATGTTCCTGAACGACAAGCGTCAGTGATCACTATGACCTTGGCTTTATTTTGTATCGAAAGAGTAGATACAACTTCTTGCAACATCGGCAATGCAAATGCGCCGCCTGCCATATACACCCTCGCAGGTGCATCCCAACACAATAAAAATCCGGGTTGGGTCAAACTTTTTTTCTCCACATCACCATGTCCGGAAAAATAAATGATCGCTTGATCGCCTTCTTTACATACTTCCCAGAGCCAATCCAGTGCATTTGCAAATTGGGCCATGGTAGCATTGGAGTTGATCAGGACTTTTAAATGGTCGCTGTCGAGCTTACCGCCAGCGTTGGATCTTAAATAATTGGCAAATGCCTCTGCATCTTTATCTGCAAAACGAAGATCAGGAATTCCTGGATCTTGATAATCGGAGATGCCTACGACGACGGCATACGTATTAGTTGATAGTTGTTGGTTGATAGTTGATAGCCCAATAACACCTTTTTGTTGCGCAAATAATGATTCAATTAAATAAGCAAATGAATAAATTAAAATCAGGCGTTTCATTTGTACGATTTGAAGTAATGTTGGTAGTTATAAACTCAAAGATTGTAAATTTAAGGTCTATATAAACTTTAAAAATACTTTAAATCGAAATAAATTAAAGTAAAGATCTTAAATTTTTATTTTAAAAAAATCATTTTTTTTTAAAGTATCCTAACCAATTAACGTCAAATCTTGATTTCCGCATCAATTTGTGCATAAAACTTAAAATGCCCAGCATGATATATATTAGTTTTATGCCAAATAAAAAGAGTTTATTGAAACTAAATCCAATAAACTCTTTTTATCAACTCTTTATGAGTGCGAATCCTAAAAAAATAATATTTACTATTTAATTTGTCCGGACCAGCCTTCTCCTTGAGGATACCAGGAAGCTTTGCCGTTTAATAGTTTCTTTGTTAATGGATCATAGATCGCTGAATAGGTTCCATTATTGCTGGGACGATCAAAAACAACCTCTCCTGTCATTGTATTAAAGGACTTCAGATTCAAAATATCTGTACTGAATCCTTGTTGTTCTGGATGCCACCATTTAGCTTCAAATGTATCATTTGTCTTGTTGGGTGTCCAAGTTCCATTCCAACCACAACATTCCTTAACATATATAATATCATCAAAAAAGCTCATAATACCTCTTACTTGACCTTCAGGACTGGTTAATTCCTGATAAGCTGCACCTGATGCTTCTGCGTTATTACTTAAAGTAAGAGGAATAGTCGACTGATTCATTAATTGTCCTGTCCAAGTTACCTTGTCGTACTGTATTGTGGAGGGCAATTCAGAACTTCCGGCTTCAAAGAAAATAGTTTCTAAAGTTGAAGATGCTGCTCCACCCGCCGGATTGGTATTAGCTGGTACAATAATTTTAACTTTCCCCGGTTGTGCTTGTAAAATTGATGTTATCGAACACAAGGCGATAAAAAATAAATTTAGTTTCATTTTTTTTAGTTTTAATTTTAATTAAGAACATAAAGTTAAATATGGTAAATAGCTCCGATGATACAAAGGGTGTGAAAGCGTCCATTTTGGTTGCGAACATTAATAAATCAAGGTGTGAATGTTTGATAGTGGCCTCTTCATTCCATTGATTCGTATCTTTGTCTTGATAAGTCCATGAAATGAGGCAAGTTATTCTCTATGTTTTCTTCCACCTAATCCTGCACTTAGTATTGAATAGCCAATCTGTGAGCGTGGACAGCCTACAAAATCGAATATCGGAACTGAAGACCGGTGCTGAAAAAATTAAAGCGCAGTTTGAACTATCTAAACTTTTGTCAAAGGACGACCTTCCCTCTGCCCATATTGAAGCAACTAAAGCATTATATCTAGCCAGACAATTAAAGGACACTGTGAATGAAGTCCATGCCTTGCTATTATCATGTGAATGGCATCGAAAACAGTATAACTACTTAGCCATGTTTGATACTGGCAAGGAGGCCTTGCAATTAGCTCTAAAAACTAAAAATAATTCTTTAATAATTGAATCCTATATTCATCTAGCAGATGGCTTTGCTGCTGAAGGAAAGCATGTAGAAAGTATACCTTATTTAGTGCACGCTCTGGAATTTCAAGAACTCATTATAAATGATCCGGTCTCTTTAGCCAATCTGCTTTGTAAGTTAGGACGGAATCTCCGCAATACCGGTGAATTCGATCGTGCTATTTCAGTTTGTGAACGAGCATTGAAATTAAGTCAAGAAGCGAGGAACCCAACGGGTGAGGCTTTTGCCTTAAGCACCTTATCCTTAATTTATGCTAAAAAAGGGGACAACCAAAAGGCCCTTGCATTTGAAGAAGATGCATTAAAATTAGCACAACTCAACGGAGATCAGTATCGCGAAGTAGTATCTCTGCACAATATTTGTGATTGGAATTTACGTCTGGGAAATCTCTCAAAGGCACTTGAACTTACCCGAAAAATAGAACCCTTGAATCATGTACTGGATGACCCTAATGCAGATATCGAATTGTATAAATTAAGAGGGCGTATTTTTTTTTCTATGAAGGATACCGAACAAGCTCTTGTAAATTTTCAAAAAGCATTGGCCATTTCTAAAAAAGTAAAAAATCCATATTATCAACTTGGTGTGTGGGAAGATATGATTCCGGCACTTATCATTTTTAAAAAAACAAATCAGGCTGGCAACGAATTGAAAATATTGGAACAAGAACTTATTAACAACCAAGACTCCATTCATTTACCAAAAGTATGGTTGGCCTTAGGCCGATTGGAAATGGCAAATAACAATGTAAAAAATGCAATACCTCATTTTTCTAAAACTGCACAATGGTATCAATCAAAACAAATGATTATCGAGAGTGCAGAAGCTCAACAGGAATTGTCCAGCATTTATTTAAAGAACAATCAGATTGATGAGGCCCTTCAAACAGCAATGCAAAGTCTGTCTTTGAGTCAACAGTCACATTCTAAATCATCGATAGCAAAAGCACTTTTTACTTTAAAAGAAATCTATTTAAAAAAATCCGATTACTTGAATGCATTAACTTATTTTGAGCAGTACAGCTTGTTTAAGGATAGCCTGATTTCACAAGATTTACAACAAAGACTTGCTGAAGAAAGGATTCGACAAAATATTGGGGACATTGAACAGGAAAATAATCGTACCCAACAAGCAAATAAATTGTTGGGTACACAAAACAATCTTTACATAGCACTTGGAGTTTCATTACTGACTTTACTATTCGTTGGCATCTACTTTTATCAAAAACTACACAACACTAAAAATCAACTTAATGATAAGAATCAAGAACTTGTCAAGCTAAGTCAAACTAAAGATAAGTTCTTTGGTATCATAGCACACGATTTGCGGGGTCCACTTGCCTCTTTCCAAGGAATAGGTGCTCAGCTAAGTGATTACCTCGCAAAAGGAGATACTCAAAAAATAGCAAATATCACCGGGCTGCTTACAAAAAGTGCAACGAACCTTCGCTCGTTACTTGATAATTTACTTTCATGGGCACTCATGAATCGAGGTGAAATTCCTTATCTTCCAGAAATGGTTATTTTGAATACTCGTGTTAGAGAAAATATAATGTTGTATGAACAAACATTAGAAAACAAAGGAATTCAAATTATAAATAAAGTAGCTGATGATTTAAAGGTGTGGGCAGATTCTAATGCAATTGATACCATCCTACGTAATTTAATTGGGAATGCTGTTAAATTTACGTCTATAAATGCTTTAAATACAATTCAAATTTCATCCGAAATAAAAGAGGATATGGTTCGATTGACCATTTTTAATTCAGGCAAAGGCATAGCTCCAGAAAAGTTATCACAAGTATTCAATTTTAAAAAACAAACCGAACGTGGTTCTCAAGGCGAAAAAGGTATTGGACTTGGACTTATTCTGTGCAAAGAACTTGCTGAGATGAATCAAGGATGGATTGAATTAAAATCTGACGAAAATGTTGGAGTTTATGCAATTGTTTTTATTCCTCATTATAAAATTATTAGCCAAGCCTTATGAAAATTTTAATTGTAGAAGATGACCCACTATATGCCGCCCAATTGGAATGGTTGGTAGGAAGCTTGAGCTATGAGATTGCAGGAACTTGTACCAATGCATTTGATGCCATCAATCTTTTTCATCGAAAAAGTCCAGATTTACTCTTATTGGATATTCACATTATTGGAGAAATTGATGGAATCCAATTAGCATCCCATATCAATAAAATTAGAAAAACACCGGTAATTTTTATTACCTCCTTATCAGATGATGAAACGTTTAACAGAGTCCAACAAATTGGACCTGCGGGTTTTATTATCAAGCCATTTAATCCATTACAATTGCAACGGGTGATCGAATTGACCGTAGCAAAGTTGGGGGAACTAAATCAAAATCATTCCTTTCAAGACAACGATTTGATTTTAAGTGATTGCTTTTTTATCAAAGTTCGTGAAAAGCTTGTAAAAATAGTTTTAACTGAAATATTTTATATCGAAGCTGACGACCGCTATTCTATTATTCATACTATTTCCGGACACAAATACATCATTAGGATCCCTTTAGGAGAATTGGAAGAAAAATTGCCATCATCGGCTTTTATAAGAACGCATAGAAGTTATATCATTCAATCAAAATATATACAATCTGTAAATGTACAAGATGAAACTATACAATTGAATCAAATAAATATTCCTATGAGTAAAACGTATCGTGAAAAAATACTGGATAAAATAAAGCGACTTTAAAAAAAAATAATGGATAGATTTATTTTATCAAGGCATTGAAATCTGAATCAAGATAAATCAATAATTTGCTAGTGTGGCCTGAAAGAAGAAGCTTCCTTTTGTTGAGTATTTATACAAATTTTCGATAGGCAGTATAATAAATA
Source organism: Saprospiraceae bacterium (assembly GCA_016712145.1). Lineage (NCBI taxonomy): Bacteria > Pseudomonadati > Bacteroidota > Saprospiria > Saprospirales > Saprospiraceae > Saprospiraceae bacterium. The sequence goes on along the minus strand of JADJRO010000001.1, from coordinate 2,723,467 downwards.
AGCAATTCTTAACTGGATTATTTTATTTTTTCGGGAAAATATTTTTTCATCAATGCATCCCACTGCTCTGTGCGCTCCCTAAGAGGGGCGATCTCGGGGTCTGTTTGTAAACCGTCGTAATAACTATAATTTAAGCCATTTTTCATTGCAAGCTCCAGGGTTCCAAAAGCTTGATCTATATGGTTTTGAGTTGTTTGGAAATAGGCAATACTCAAGTAAACATTTGAATTGGTAGGATCCAACAAAATGTATCTTTTTAATATCTGTTCCCCTTCTTTGTAATGCCTCAGTCTGCTATACATCTCAGCCAAAGTCCAATAAGTTAATAACTCTTTGGGATCCAAGGCAATGTATTGTTCTATAAGCTTCTCTGTTTCAATACCCCTATTCAATCTGTAAAGAGATATGAGAAGTGAAAACCATTCCTCATGTGCAAGTGATTTTACATTTTTTTCTACTTTTCTCAATGCAATACGCACGATCTTCTCCCTATACTGGGTCGCTTCTTCATGACGTCCAATAGTATCAAGTAACAGAGCAAGCCTGTTTGATGCTTTTAAGTATGTAGAATCCAATGTGATAGCTTTTTGATAAAAACCAACTGCCCGTTCAGGATTAATTTTCTCAAACCTCCACCCAATCATGCCATTCCAAACAGGCCAATTCGGTACCAGTTCGTTGAGTCTATCGATATAAAAATCTAGACTGTCAGTCGTCACAAAAAACGCAAGGTTATACCAGAGAATAGGTGAATCTGGATCCAACGAAATAGCTTGCTTCATCAGTCTTATGTCCAACACGTTTGCCGAATCCCAGGATATGGGAAGGTGATATACTGTAAATGCTTCAAAATAAAGTGCTTTTGCTTTTACTTTTGAATAGAGGTAATGTTTTTCACCCAAAAGTGCTGCTGCTCGGTAAAACTTGTCTGCCGTCTTTCGATTGCTAAATCCTATTTCTTCTTCCATTTTTTCCCAAGCTTTCACGTTCCCTGTCACAAAATCGTTGATAGCCTGTTGACCCTCATCCATAAGTGCGGCTGCATAATTTCTTCTCAAAGTTGAATGTAAACGTTCTAATTTAGGTTCTTTGATTAATTGATTATAATACATTTCTGCACATGCTGATGCCGGTTCCAAAAAGATCTTATCCTTTATAGCTTGTTTAAATAGTTTATAAGTCAATCGTACTGAAGTATCTACCAAGGCCAATACATCTTCCTCCATTCCTCTGGTATCAATAGATGATAAAAAGCCCATCTGACTTGATTTTCCTGATTTAATTGAGGCTAGCAAGTTTGGATCTACTTTAGACAATGCTTCCGTTCTATTACCCAATACCATCGGCACCTGACTCACTGGTGCAACCTCAGCACTCACATGATCTTCAATATATCTTCCTGCTTCCTGAAGATTTACAATCAGATCATTATTGTTATCGGCCATGCCATATAACGCATCAATCAAGTGATAACTAAATGCTCCACGTCCTCCACCCCATTGTTCCCCTTCGATAGAATATTCATTGGGTTGACAGGACAAAATTTTGATCTCATTGGAATATTGTTTCGCAAGATTAGCACCGGTTATTTGCGATCCACCTAACTGAACTTCCTGCTAATTTTCCAGAACGACACGCATCAGTAATGACAATTACTTTGGCTTTATTCTGTGCAGAAAGCGTTGTAATAATATCTTGAAACATAGGAAGGGCTAATGCGCCTCCTGCTAAATAAACTCTTGAGGGTGCATCCCAACATAAAAGATAACCTGGTTGGGTAATGGTCTTTTTTTCTACATCTCCATGACCTGAAAAATATATGATAACTTGATCATTTTCTTTCACTACTTCCATTAACCAATCCAACGCAATAGCAAATTGAGCCACAGTTGCTTTTTCATTTAATAGTACTTTTAAATGGTCAACATCTAATCTTCCTCCAGCACTTGATCTTAAAAAATTCGCAAAAGCTTCCGCATCTTTGTCAGCGAACCTCAAATCAGAAATGTTATTATCCTGATAATCGGAGATACCAACGACGACAGCATACGTATTAGTTGATAGTTGTTGGTTGATAGTTGATAGGGGGGAGTTGGTAGTTGATAGTGGGGATGTCCCTTTTTGTTGTGCACAAAGTATCGTTGCTAAAAAATTAAATGCTATACATAATCTTCTCATTTTTCATTCTACTTTTTATCCGGGAAGTATTTACTCATTAAATCGTTCCACTTGGGAAGAGTACGTAAGGGGGCGATATCTGGGTCTTTTTGAAACCATTCATAATTCTTGTCAATTTCGAGCAATTGTTCGAGGGCTTCAAACGCATCATCAATCTTATTTATCATCGTCAATATGGAGACTAGCAAGCAATAATTTTCGATTGTAGGTTTCAGTTTTACAGCTTTTCGTCCATAAAATTCTGCTTCGATTGGTCTATTGGTTTTTACACATAAAAGTCCTAAAAATCCAAAACCTTCAAATACCATCGAATCTAACTTTATTAAGTCTCTGCAAAACAATTCAGCCTTTGCATATTCTCCTTTTTGCTCGTAAAGTATGGCCAGGTTCCAATAACCATTGATATTAGACGAATCAGCTTGTAAACATTTAAGATAGAAAGATTCTGCTTCCGGCATACGACCCATTTGCCATTTTAGGTTTCCAAGTTCATTATAAGCCATACTGCGGTCTCTTTCACTTTTGGATAGGCGAATTTCCTTCTTAAATGTTTCTTCTGATTCCTGAAATCTATTTGTTAACCAGTACACTTTCCCAAGTCGATTGTACATTCCTCCAAAAGTAGAATCTCGTTTTATTGCAGCAAGCAATATTTCTTCTGCTTCTTTATAGCGTCCAGCTTCTATATACGTATCACCTAAATTTACTAGTGCGCAACTAAAACAAATCTCATCTCCAACCTTAGCAAGTGCTTTTTTATACCAGTATATTGCTTCTTCCAAGTTCTCTTAGTTATTATAAAAATTGGCTTTTTCATACCAAACCAATACAGAATTAGAGTCTATCTCACCTGCTCTATTTAATAGTTCCTCTGCTTTTTTAAAGTCTCTAAATCGAGATTCATAATAATTTGATAGTCTAGTATATGGAACAACCCATTGTGGTGCAATTTCCATTGCCTTTTTTGCGTAATATTCTGCGGAATCTTTATTTTCTGATTTAAAGGTTGAAATAAGCTCAATTTGTGCATGCGGAAAATCTGATTGCCAATTCAGTGCTTCATAAAAATATTTTTGTCTATTTTTTCTCAAAGTCTGAATCATTCCTTCAAAAAATGATTTACGGGCTTTCAATGCCTTATACATGTAATGTCCTTCACCCAACAATTCTGCAGCACGCTCAAGTCTTTGAGGGTATTCGCTATAAATATCCTTTGCTTTTATACCAGCAAGCACATTGAGAGTTAAACCTGTTTTAAGCATCGTATTCAATACCTGCTGTGCATCATCTTGTAAAGCCGCTGCGTAATTGCGACGCATAGTGGAATGCAATCTTTCTAATTTTGGTTCATTAATTAGTTGCTGATAATAAAAATCTGCACAGCTGTTTATAGGTTCTAAAAATATTTTATCTTTTAGAGCTTGTCTAAATAAGCTATAGGTCCTTTTTATAGCGATATCTAAATTTACCAATATTTCATCTTCAAATCCTTTTGCATCGATTGCAGATAAAATGTCTTTATGATTTGTCTTTCCTGATTTTATTGAGGCGAGAAATTTTACATCGACACGTGCTATTTTTTCAGAACGATTTCCGACAATCATTGGGACTTGACTTACTGGAGCAACTTCAGCCGTTACGTTATCTTCTAAATATCTGCCAGCTTCTTGCAATGTAATGGATAAATCATTGTTTTGATCCGCAAATCCGTATAATGCATTTACAAGATTAAAACTAAAAGCACCTCGACCTCCTCCCCATTGCTCCCCTTCAATACTGTATTCATTTGGTTGACAAGAAAGTATTTTTATCTCATTGGCAAATTGTTTTGCCAAATTAGACGCAGTTGCTTGTGAACCATTTACGGTACTTCCGGCTAATTTTCCTGAACGGCAAGCATCTGTAATCACTATAACTTTTGCTTTGTTTTGGATAGAAATAGTCGATACTACTTCTTGCAACATGGGCAGTGCAAAAGCACCTCCTGAGATATAGACTCTTGCAGGAGCATCCCAACACAATAAGAAACCCGGTTGTGTCAAGGTCTTTTTTTCAACATCCCCATGCCCGGAAAAATAAATGATTACTTGATCGCCTTCCTTTGCAGATTCCATTAACCAATCCAATGCAATTCCAAACTGAGCCATGGTTGCTTGCTGATTGATCAAAACTTTCAGATGATCATTATCCAATTTACCACCTGCATCGCTCCTCAAATAATTAGCAAAGGCTTCTGCATCCTTATCAGCAAAACGAAGGTCGGGGATGCCTGGATCCTGGTAATCAGAGATCCCAACCACAACAGCATACGTATTACTAACTACTGATTGCTGACCGCTAAGAACTGGTTTTGGAGAAGCACCTTTTTGTTGTGCGTTAATTGCCTCAATAAAAAATGTAAATGCTAAAATTAAAATCAGTTTTTTCATTTATTGTTCTTGTTGTAAAATAAAATCAGGATTGCATTTCATCAGTAATCACTTTCTCTCTACCTTCTCAGGAAAGTATTTCTTCATCAATGCGTCCCACTCCAAACTATGTTGACGTAGTGCGACGAATTCTGGATCAACCTGCATCCAACTATAATCATCGTAACCAAGTTTTATTGCCTTTTCAAATGCTTCAAATGCATTTTCAATTTGATCTTGTTCGAGGTAGATATAAGCTTGCCAATAGTTAATAAAAATTTCCTGGTTTGTGTTGTTTGCAGAAAGTCTCCCTGAAATTCTGAATTCTTTTTCAGCCTCTACAAACCTACCCAACTTTGTCAATACAATTCCCATTGTACTGTGTGAAGTAGCATTTGTGGAATCAGAATTTATCAATTTTTGAACTAAATCAAAAGCTTCAGTCAGCCGTCCAGTCTTTAAATAAATTTTTACCAATAAATTTTGTGAACAAGGCAGGCAAGTTGAAGAGGAAGCATTTTCTATGATTTTTTTAAAAATAACTTCTGCTTCACTGTAGCGCATTTGTTCAAAATAATAACTTCCTTCAGCTTCCCAATATAAAGGAGATGTAGAATCTATCTGAGCAGCAAGATCAAGATATTTTTTTGAATTTACAAAATCCGACAACATGGTCGAATAGATTTGCGATTGCCGAACACATGGAAGAATCCACGTGGGAGAATTTATAATCGCCTTTTGAAAATAATATTCCGCAGAGTCGGCTTGTGCCCAGCCAAAGCCATGTATCCATTGCATTCCGAAAAGTGCGAGTGGCATATCCGGATCCCAAGAAATGGATTCCTGGAATTTTACAGCTGCTCTTTTAATCATTTCTTGGGTAAACTCTCCACCATAAATCAATGGAAATCCTTCAAAATAGGCACTTCGAGCCCGTAATGTTCGATATAGATAATGGTTTTGCCCCAATAAATTAGCAGCTCGAGTTAATTGGCGTGGGAAATGGCTATAATTGTTGATTTTATTTTTTTGAGAAAGACTCAGTTCATGTACATCTGCTTTCATGTACCTGTTTATGGCTTGTTGGGCATCATCCTGTAGAGCAGCAGCATAATTTCGTTTCATAAATCCTAACAATTGAGTTAATTCGGACTCATTCGAAAGCGATGCATAATAATACTCAACACAGTCATTTTCCGGTTTAAAAAATCTTTTTTCAACCAAAGCCTTTTTAAAGGCATAATACTTCATTACGCTATTCGAATCAAGTTTAGCTAATTCCACATCCTCAAATCCGCGGCCCTCAGTTGCTGCAAAAATGACTTGTCCGCTTGCCTTTATTTTTTTTAATTCTTTTAATAAGGATTCATTTACAGTAGCCAATTGCTCTGTTTTGTTACCAAGGACCATTGGTACCTGCGTTTGTGGTGCAGCTTCAGAAGTTACATGATCTTCTAAATAACGGTCTATTTCTCCGACCGAAACGATGCCATCTGCATTTCGGTCTGCTAAACCATATAATCCTTCTACCAAGTGGTAACTAAAAACACCGCGACCTCCTCCCCATTGTTCACCTTCCAAACTGAATTCCCCAGGTTGGCAGGATAAAATCTTAATCTCATTAGAAAATTGTTTAGCAAGGTTGGCTGTTGTTAATTGGGATCCTCCAATTTGATTTCCGGCTAGTTTCCCTGCATGACATGCATCAGAAATTACAATCACTTTTGCAAGATTTGATGTTGACAAGGTGCTTACTATTTCCTGTAAATAGGCTAAAGAATAAGTTCCCCCTCCCATATAAACTTTTGCCGGTGCATCCCAGCACAATAAAAAGCCCGGCTGTGAAACGGTCTTGCGTTCGACATCACCATGACCTGAAAAATAGATAATGATCTGATCACCTTCTTTTGCTTGTTCCAATAACCAATCCAGTGCTGCGGCTACTTGCCCTGCAGTTGCTTGTTGATTGATTAAAAGGCGTAAATGGTCTGGATCTAATCCGTCGCCATTTACAAATACCGAACTTCGTAAAAAATTTGCAAAGGCTTCAGCGTCTTTATCTGCATAATGCAAATCCGGAATACCCTTATCTTGATAATCCGAAATACCAACTACAACCGCATAGGTATTTTTAGTTGATAGTACTTTGTTGGTAGTTGAATGTGCAATGACACCCTTTTGTTGACCAAATAAACCCAAAATAAAACAAAGCTGAAGCAACAACAACACATATTTACCTTTCCTCATAATCATAATCAAATGAAACTAAATAATTATTTGCAAATAAAGCAACTCATTAAAACAAAGATTAATAATAAACCTTATTCTATAAAATCTATCATGATGTTCAATAAAGTATTATTTATCTTTAAAATACTTTTTAACAAGTTCAATCCATTGAATTTGTTTTCGGAAAGCTTCCAAATCCGGATCTGATTTCGCATGATTGAAATCCCAAAACCCATTTTGAATTGCTAATTCCAAATAAAAATTTGCCATTTGAAAATCTGACTGTAAGGATTTAATACATGCTAAATTATAATAGGCCTCCTGAAATTTACCATCCATTTCAATGGCTTTTAAGAAAGATGATTCTGCTTTATTATAATTGGCTGCTTCCAAATAAACCAATCCTTCTACATTGTATCCATAACTGTTTTTTGGACTTAAACGGATGGCATATTTTGCCAATCGTTGCGCCTTATTTAAATCCTCATCCAAATACAATTGACTTAAATTAGCAAAGGGGATACTCCAGCTGGGAGAATTCTCAATTGCTTTTTCAAAATTAATTCTGGCATCATCCTTTTTTCCAAGAAGGCTGCAATTAATTCCAATTTCATTATATATAAATGCTGCTTGTTTTTCATATTGTAAACTTTGCTTTTGCAATTCAAGTGCTTCTTCAATTAATTGATTATTATAAGTTCGTTCACCATCTATTCGCTTCTGAAGGCCTTGAAAATACAAGTCTTTTACGGTCAACATTTTATTCAAAAAGTGATCTTTTCCTAAAAGCTCAGAAGCCCTTTGACAATAGTTAGAATAAATTAGATAAGCTCCTGTCTTGTTTCTTCTTTTTGCAATTTCTTGGTTATCAAAATTTAGATAGGCATTTAAAACTTGTTGTGTCTCGTCTTGCAGCGCAGCGGCCATTCGCCTTTTAATGGCTCCCTGATAATTTATAAAGGGTGACAAGCTTAACATAGAATCCAATAACATTGAAGCATTTCGATCAGGCGGCATCATTAAATGTCCTAATTGAATGGCTACTAAAAAATCCTGATACAGTGAACGATCCCTTTCCGCCAGTTGATTTAAACTGAGCTCATTTCGCTTGGTTTCATTGGGTTCCAAAATGGTAGCAGTTAGATGCTTCTCTAATTGTATTAAATTTGTTGAGAGCTTTGGATCTACACGGATATACCCTTTTTTCCTTGATGAACTGCCTGCAAATAAAAAACCTGGTGTATGTTCTTCTGACCATTTGGTTTTATTTAAATACGCATTGAGTTCATTAAAATCTATACTCAGGTCTTGATTAAAATCTGCCTTTCCAATTAAAGCTTCAAGTAAATAATGATTAAAACTTTTCAATTCAACAGAAATGGATCGCGTTTGTACTTCTTCTGTTGAATTTAAAAAACTACTTATGGAAAATTTATTTGGAAACGGCTCAACTTGAATATTCCAAGTTTTGGTTTGGATGGAATCCTGTGCTAAAACCGAAGGTGAAACCAAAGGATATAAAATTCCGAAACAATAAAAATTAAGTTTTTTTGATTTTACATTCTTATTAAATTGCTTGAACAAATCAAAAGCATTGGATGTAGATTGTGATGCCGGACTATCGTAATAATATATCGGTGCATTGGATTCACTTTGTCGAAATTGATAGCCTGCATATCCGGAGAAATACAATATCACAGTGTCTTTGACTTTGGTATTCTCTGACAGCCAATCTAAAGCGGATGCAACGCCAGCAGCTGTAGCTTCTTTACCAACCAAAACCATTAAATTTTCTTTATCCAGCTTAAACGTATTATTTGCTAACAGATAGCTTGCAAATAATTCAGCATCTCGTTGTGGAAATGGAAGTTCCTTAATTTCAGGATCTTGATAGTGTGACAATCCAATGACCAGGGCTTTGGTATTCCCGGAAACATTTTGAGTAAGTCCGGATGCAGTTGAAAATAGAAACCAGCAAAGTAGGCATCCCGAAGTAAAAAGCGAGCTGGAATGTATCAGTTTGTTTTTCAACTTTACATGAATTTTATATTAGTCCACAGTTAAAATTAATTTGGCTATTTAAATAGGTATTTTAGATCCGTATATTAAGAACAATACGTTATACACCAAAACTTTAAAATAATTTACACTTAAAAAATATTTCAGGAAGTCTACTTAAATAAATAAAAATAGACCTCCTGAAAAAAATTCATTCAACTATGTTTTAAATTAATCCATTTTCTTCTCAACAGCAGTTTTGTCTTGCTTGCGTTCTGCTTTTACTCCTTCTGCACCACCCATTGTCTTGAGTTTTACAATTGGTTTTTTAGTTCCACAATTTGCTTTGCAAACCGGCTTTACACCTTCTGCAACTATTGCCAATGACCCTTTAGGACTTGTAGTTTTTTTGGCTACCAATCCAGCAGCACTTCCGGCTTGTCCACTTCCCATATCTATCGATGTAAGGTCACCTATCATCAATAAATCTGCAGTTGCTTCATCCGAAACTGGATAAAATGCATTATTTACTCCACAATAAACTACAGGCGAACCCGCTAAATCAAACAGTGGAGTTCCCTTTGCTGTAGGGGGCCACATCCCAGCACTCAGTGTTTTTTGATTGTTGCAGGCTGCAACAGCAAAAGCTGGCCATTTATACATTTGGGCCAAAGGTGCCGGGTCAAATCCCAATACAGAGGCAGCTCCAGTAGCTGGCTTTTTTAAATTGATGGCATTCAAGCTGTTGGCTGCATTAAAGGCGGCTGTGGCGGCTGTTTTATGTGCAGCACTTCCAGGGATATAGCTAGCCTGTGATTGGCCATTCAGGATAGCAGCTGATACTAGTAATCCGATAAATAAGCTTTTCATAAATTTAAAGACTTGTTTTTTTTTAAAAATAATTAGATAGGTTAACATTTAAAGGTACACTTTTTAAGAAAAGCTCATCAGCAATTTGAAAAAATTTTAAAAAATATTTGAATTTCTTAAAAAAAAAAAAAACCGTCAAATCAGATTTATATTAATTAAAATCTTCTAGATCATTATTTGAAAATGAAATAAAAACTGATTGGGGGAATCGTTTAGGCGACTCTAACTATCCAATTACACAGTACCATTCAAGGAAAATGGATCAATCAAATACAATTTTCACTAAATTCAACTTTCCATTGTTTTCACTTGGCACCAAAAGACTTTGAGCATCTAATTCCATAGCATCCTTAAATCGAAGGTTTAAATTCTTATAACTGGTATTTAATATGCTTTTCCGAATGAATTCACCGCCAGGTTTTAAAATGTATTCAGACACCGTACCTTCCGAACTGATGGCATCATTAAATATAATTCGTAAAACAGAATTGGTATGGAAAATAAAAAATGAACTGAATAGCCCTTGATCATCCTGAGAATATTGGCGTTTGTGAAATACCTTTTCCCATAACAAGCCCCCCTTTTTATCAAAGGATGCTACAATGATATCATCAAAATAATAATCATACCAACGCGTTGTATAAGCACCCGTTGGATCTGTTGCACTAAAATAGGGTCTTCGACTTAACTCCTTGGTGTTTTCATAAAATATTAAACACCCACTATCTGATTTAAATTCTATGGATCGGGTGTTTAATTCACTATTTGATAAAATTGATTTTTTAGAATTACCAGACCATTCTTTTAATAAAGATGTAGAAAATTGAATAAAATTTATCTCTGACATCTGATTCTCATCATTTATAAAACCAATTGCATATCCTTCCGGTGGTGTATTGCTCCTTTCAGAATACAATCCTCCATAAGCCAAACTCCCGGCAACATTATCAATTTTAGCCATTCCGCTTGTGAAATAATAATCTTTCAAAGGCAATTCCTTAGCCTCCAATAAATTACCATCTAAACCAATTTTTGTAATCAGGGTTTGAACTTTCTTTCTATTGGATTCACTTGTTCTGCCAAACAAATAAACAAATCCCTGATCCGAAATTTCAACATCGTAAATATGTTGGCGCTCTTCTTGAAATTGTTTAGTCAAGTTAAGTGTATAATAGATTGAATCTGCTTTCCGGTTATATAAAACCATCAATCGTTCGTCCGATAAATTTTGAAACCCGATGGCCATCCAATTTTTATTTGATGCATATTTTATTTTAATGTCATCATTCGAACTGACCGCAACGCCATCGTAAATTAATTTTTCATGAATTAGCGAAGGTTGACTATTGTATCTGTTTAAATAAATTCCATAACTAGTTTCCATTTTACTAACATAAAAAATGTCGATATCATTATCCCATTCAAACAAATCAATAATTCTCCATTTTCGACCGGGTAATTCTATAGATTTTTCTACACCCCATTGAAATTCCGGAGATAAAGTTTGCAAACTTATTTTAAAGGACTTATCTCTTAAGAGAGAAATAGTACCGTTTGGATGAGGCAATATAAAATAGGAAAAATCATTTTTAATATTAATGTCCGGGGAGATATAAATGGATTGCGCTGTTACCAGTTTGCACTGCAAGCCAAACAAGCAGATAAAACAGCATGTTACTATTAACTTTCTAAGTGATAAGCTCTTAATTTCGCACATATTTACAAAGAACGTATGAAAGCACTTAAAATCATAGAATGTGTCCCAAATTTTAGTGAAGGCCGGGACGAAAAGCTTATTGAGGCCCTTTCGAAGGCAATCGAACATACGGAAGGCGTCCGCTTGCTCCATGTAGATCCAGGAAAATCTACCAATCGGACTGTAGTCACTTTTGCAGGGAATCCTGAGGCCGTTATAGAGGCTGCATTTCAAGCTATTAAACTGGCTTCAGAATTGATCGATATGCGCTTTCACAAAGGGGAACATCCCCGAATGGGAGCCACCGATGTTTGTCCGCTGATTCCAATTTCCGGCATCAGCATGGAAGAAACGGTTGCCTTTTCTAAAAAATTAGCTGCTCGAGTTGGTTCTGAATTATCCATTCCGGTATATCTCTATGAAAATTCAGCTACACATCCAAGTCGCAAAAATTTAGCAGACATACGAAGTGGAGAATATGAAGGCCTGGAAGAAAAAATGAAAAATCCGGATTGGGAACCTGATTTTGGCCCTAAAACGTTTAATCCAAAATCGGGTGCTACTGTAATTGGTGCACGAGATTTTCTAATTGCTTATAATGTCAATCTCAATACAAAATCCGCAAAACTTGCCAATGAGATTGCGTTCGATATTCGTGAAAATGGCCGCCCGGTTAAAGATCCGCAAACTGGAAAACTCATAAAAAACCAACATGGTGAAATTTTAAGAACTCCAGGTACTTGTAAATCTCTTAAAGCCATTGGGTGGTATATCGACGAATACGGGCAAGCACAGGTTTCTATGAATTTAACCAATATGCAGGAAACACCGCTGCATAAAGCATTTGAAGAATGCAGAAAATCTGCCGATCGATTGGGTTTAGTCGTAACGGGTTCTGAATTGGTTGGTCTGGTTCCAAAGAAAGCACTATTGGATGCAGGCGTTTATTTCATGAAAAAACAAAATCGCTCCCTTGGTATTTCCGAAGAAGAACTTATTGATCTAGCTATACAAAGTTTGGGATTAAATTCATTGGCTTTGTTTGAACCTCAAAAGAGAATTATAGAATATATGTTGGAAGATAAAACAAACAAACTTGTTGATCTCAGTTTAAAAAAATTCGCAGATGAAACTGCTTCTGAAAGTCCCGCACCCGGTGGGGGCTCTGTTTCTGCTTATTTGGGTGCATTAGGAGCTTCACTTGGTGCGATGGTTGCTAATTTAACCGCTCATAAAAAAGGCTATGAAGATCGATTGGAATTTTTTTCTGAATATGGGGTTCAGGCTCAGGTAAAAATTAAGGAATTGCTTTTTCTGGTTGATGAAGATACCAAAGCATTTAATGCCATCATGGAATCGTTTCGTTTACCTAAAAACACAGCCGAAGAAAAATCGATCCGTAAAAAAGCAATACGTAAAGCAAATGTTTATGCTATTGAAATCCCTTTGAAAACCATGGAAACTGCTGCGTCTTGCTTGCCTTTGCTAAGAGCGATGATTGAAAACGGAAATCCAAATTCAATCAGCGATGCAGGCGTTGGTGCATTGTGTATACAAGCTGCCGTAAGTGGCGCTGCTCTAAATGTCCAAATCAATGCTGCAAATCTGGATGATGAAGTAAGAAAAGCGGCTTATTTTGAAAAAGCAGAAACCATTGAAACAAAAACAGGCATTGAAGTAAAGGAGTTAATTATTACAATTAAAAAGAAAATCATTTCATAAGAAAACTTAAAATAATTCAGACCCATACAGAAGTACTGAATTATTTTTTATCTTAGTAATTGTAAATCACCTTTTATTTTTATTTCGGGGCCTTTTTCAAAACCCACAATAGCATAATACACATAGACTCCTGGCAAACAGTACTGATCATTAAACCGTCCATTCCATCCACCACCCAAACCATTTGCTTGAAACTCTTTGTTTGAATAGACTCGATTGCCCCATCGATCAAATATTTCCAATAGTTTAATAGTGCTTGCCGTTCCAAATACAGTAAATACATCGTTGATATTATCGCCATTTGGGGAAAACACATTGGGTACATACACCTTGTTATCAATGATTCGGATACTAATGGAATCTATTGCCGTACAACCATCTGCATTGCTTATCAAACAGTAAATAATCATGTTTTGCTGAGGCTGCAATCCAGGATTTGTACAATTTGTACACGATAGATTTTGACCAGAAATCCAATCAATTAATTGATAATTTCCACTTATCAAAGCATTTAAAGTTACAGATTCCCCTTTGAAAATTTCCAGGTCGGGACCTAATTCAAGAGTCGGGACTTCCGGTGCATTCCAGACCATCAAGGTATCGGTTTGGCAACCCAGACTGTCGATGATGCTGAATAAATGACTTCCAGCTGTAATTTGTTGAAAGGAATTGTTTAACGAAACATTGCCCCCATCTATAGCATAGCGCAAGGGCAATTTGGAACTCAGAATTTTTCCGAATGTCAACGTACCGGTTTGTGGGTTTGGGCTACAGGGTATATTGGTACGAACCAGTTCGCTGATTACAGGAGATGCATGAATGGAAAGTTGAATGGTGTCTTTATAGCTACATCCAAAATCATTGGCTTCAAGTATATAATGGTGCGTTCCCAATTTTAAACGCTGTGTATTTACTTGACCATTCATAATAAATTCGCCGGTCCACTGACCATTAACTACTGGATCTTTCAACCAGTTTTTTAAATCAAATAAAACAGGATTTGAAAAACAAATTTCAATACTGGTATCAATAGCAATATTCTTCGGCGGACAATCAGGCGACTTGCACCAGGCGATATCTGAACTTATTTCACTGCAAGGTCCTGAATCTTCCAGTGTGAGTTGTATGCTTGCGCTGTCATTAAAAAATCGTTTACGAATTAGATATACAGTATCATTGATGAACATACCCGTGTTTCCATTTAAAACATTGATTCTGTATTTTTTTACCCGTGCTTCTTTGTTCCATTTAAAGGTAATGGTGGTATCTGTTGATTCGCAATCGATAAGGGGTTTGGGTAGATGTTCTAAAATTTCAATAGTTCTAAATGATTCACTCAAACATTTATTAAAATTCAATTCTAATTTTAATTGTTTTAATCCCGGAGAATGCCATGAAATCGCTAGTTCCTTATCCGGTACAATAAATTTGAACAAGCCGCCATCCAATGCCCAATTAAAACGCGCTGAATCTGCGTTATTTCCTGTAAATCGAATTAAAATACTAGAATCCTGGCATGCCACGGAATCCATAAGAAAATCAGCAAAAGGATTTTTTCGTACAACGATCCATTGGCTATCAAAATATTTGCATCCATTAATATCCAATATTGAAAAAACGCGATGATATCCGGCACCTGAAATGATTGGGTCAAAAATGCCAGCAATTGAATCAATAATTCCCGGACCTCTCCAGATGTATGTTCCAATCTGACCGCTTGGATTTGTTTGCGTCGTAAGTTGGATGGCTTTACTCGAGTTACTCAAACAAATGGTATCAACAGGATCAATCGATAGTTGTATGGGCGGACAAGTTTTGGATTGACATTCTATTTCTGAAATAACTTCATTACAATAGGGATTGCTGGCATGAATTCGGATTTTAATAGTTTCTCCCCGATTTAAGTTTGGAAAAAATACACTGGTATCTGTAACTTGTATATAAAAGCCTCCCTGCAACACTTCAAGCCTGTATGTCTCGTTGGTGTATTGACTCCAGGTAAACAAAATGCTGCTATCCGTTGAAAAACAATCTGGAATAGGAATATTTGGTGGAGCATGAACAAAAACTGTGCTGCAGCTGCTGTCTATGCAACCCAATCGATCTGCAGTCAGACATAAGGAATGTATGCCTGTGTCTATCCATTGTGTTAAATAGGATTTGTTGCCTGAATTTAATAAAATATTTGTTTGATCTATTTGCAGTTTATAGGTAGTGCTGCTATCAAATTGAATCCATGAAATTTGTGCGGTATCGCCTAAACAATAGTCCTTGGAATCCGTGATGAACCCAGCAGATGGATATGGTTTGGCAAACAACTTTACTGTAGTAATTTCCGGACAACGAGCACCATCCGGTAAAATGTATAGAATGGTATCCTGGTTTAATTGAACAAGCTTGTTTTGAATCAAACAATTTGAATCAGCTTCAGGACAATTATAAAACTGCGGACCTCCTAAAAATTGACCTTGCTTTTTAAAATTCAAATTCAACAGATTAACCATGCTCCCGGCACAAAATGAACTGTCTGTGAATATAAAATTTTCTTTGTCATTTATTTTAATTGGTAGCGGAAGCAAATCTTCACAAGTTCCATTAAATGCCTTTAAATAAATGGTAGTATCCCGATTTAATAGAATAAAAGTTGAATCAATCCGTTGGGTTGCACTTGCCGATTGATTCCAATAATAATTATAGGAAGCATTGGTATTATTCAGATCTGCAAATCGGATCGTATTGAAAAAAATGGTATCTCCGATGCAATAGGACAAGGAATCCTGTAAAATCAAATCCGGATTGTTTTTAGAACCTTTTACCAATATGGACTGAATGGAAATGCATGAATGAATGGAATCGACTTCATTAATTAAAACAAGCTTGTACATTCCAGCCTGACTGACTACAATTTGGTTTCCGGTACCTAAGGTGTCATTGAGATCATTGAGCCAATATCGTTTGATTGGAACGTTTTTAGGAATTAAAGATGAATCTGCAAATAAAGTCACCAGGGTATCTATACAACTAATATCATTGGATTTATTGGGAATGGATTTAAGTTTGCTGTATAGTAGATTGATATATAAAATACTATCGCAGTATGGTGACTTCTTTGACTTGAGAATTTGCTTATACACTCCGGTACTATCATAACGGGTGGATCCGAGTTTAAAGCTATCCGGATAACAAACAAAGGTGTCAATAAATGTTTGTATCTGATCAAATTCTTCTACAACTACAGTAATATTACTATCACAACCAAATCGATTTTTATTAAAATAATTCCAGGTTCCTGCGGTTAAAAAAAGATTTTTAAATTTATAAGTTTCCCCAAAACAAATATAAAATGGACCAAATTCCTGTAAAGGCGTTTCTTCTCCGATTTCAACATCCAGGCATACTTCATTCCCGGTATTGCAAATATTCGAACCCATTACACAGATTTTTCCCTTTCCAGGTTGATCCCAGGTGACTTGTGATTGATTGTCTTTTGCAAAATTGAGTGTCCCGTTTTCAACACGCCATTCATAAGCACATGCACCATTTATGGTTGCAATCATGTAATCCACTGTTTCTCCTTTGCAGACCAATTTCTTACCACTTATTTTGGCAGAAGTATTCGGAACAGGAGCTACAGTACTTCCTGCTGTGACGACAAAGTCCACATTGCATTCATTGGGTCCATTTCCATCAAAAACAAGATAATAAACACATCCAATCTTAAGGGGTTCTGTAGTTGAAAAAGACCAGGTCTGATTTGCAAACATATTGGTATTGCAATTGCTCACCAGTTTAAAAGTCTGACAATCATCCGATGCATAAATTCCCATTTCTACCCCATTTGCTTGCATGCAAGACGATACTGCGACATTGATACTTAAATTGGCAGAGGCCGCTATAAATGCAAGCCACTGCATGCTGTGCTGAACCATCGTACAAAAACCGGGAGGCATTTGGCCTGGTGTGATATTAAGTGTTCTCGCTGAAACGCCATTTAAATCACAAACCACACAAGCATCCATACAATTACTGGATAAAGAAACCGGATTGCTACCACATTTGGAATGTGTTTGACTATAAACAAGCTTATGGCTTATTAATATAAAGAAAAAGACTAATGTGAAATGTAAAATGCGTGATGGTCGCATTTGACAAATATAGCCTTTCTTACAAAGAACTTAAAATGATTTTAATTGGCCTTGAGCTGCTCAAATAAAAATCACATGATGATTTTTTTTAAATTGTACCAGCCTCTTCTCGATAAATCAGGCGAATTAATAATTTGCCGACCATTTGCAATGTATATGGATCAATGACGTTCATGTTGTCCTTTAATGTATGGTGATAAAATGGAAATTTCTTCCCATCAGGCTTATTGATAATGTCAATCATTTTAATCTTTGCAATTTCATTGACAAAATAATGGTCATCCGTTACACCTCCTCCGGATGTTTTTGGAAACGAGCCCCCATAGCCTTCTGATGCAGCAAGATTCCAAACTTTTTCTACAATATCCTTGGCATAATACATAGAATAATCTTCAACATAAAAACCAGGATTTGCCGCGCCTACCATGTCAAGCAATACACCATATTGAGCGCGATATCCAGAAACATGTGGATTTCTAGACCAGTGTTGCGAACCCAATCCCCAGGATTCAATGTTTGCCTCTTGTCCATAATCCTCGAGATCAAAAAGTACAAAATCAATACCTAAACCTCTTATTGGTTGGGATTGAATTGCACGTGCGAGTTCTAATAAAACGGCAACCCCGCTTGGTCCATCATCCGCACTGTCAAATGATTTCTTACGATTGGCAGGATCCGGATCAGCATCTGCCCAGGGTCTGGTATCCCAATGTGCTGCAAAAACCAAACGCCTTTTGATGTTTGGATTGATCTGAGCAATTATATTTCGCCCATTTAATAAGGTCCCATCAAATGCCTTGACCTGAAATTTTTGATCAATAACTTCTGTGCCAAACGATTTAAATTTTTCAACAAACCAATCGGCGCATTTCTGATGTGCAGGTGTATTTGGAATTCGAGGACCAAACATCACTTGTTGTTTTACATACTGGAATGCACTGTCTTTATTAAATGCAGGAAAGTTAATTTCTAACTTAGCATCCCCAACGGTTTTTGTCTTGTTATCGGATTTGCATCCATACAAGCCAATTAAAATTACAACAGCGATTTTTACCCAAATATTCCTCATTCCCAATTATTAATTCTTAATTCCTAATTTTTAATTAATTCAAATGCATCCACTCTGTTCCATCTTTACCGTCTTTCAATTGAATGCCGGCTTCTTTGAGCATATCCCTTATTTTATCTGAACTGGACCAGTCTTTATTCTCACGTGCCGTTTTCCTCAGTTCGATAACCAATTTCATAAGTTGATCAATTGTATTGGAATCGTTGGTATCATTCTCATCTTTCAAACCAAAAATTTCAAAAACAAATTGATCTAAATGTTGAACCAGATCATTCCAACTTTTAACAGAAATTGCATCCGCAGAAATATGCCCATCTTTTACGGAATTGATAATCGTACACAATTCAAATACGGAAGCCAGTGTTTTTGGAACATTAAAATCATCATTCATATCCAGATACATCTGTGCTATCAATGAATTAATGGCTTCATCTTTTAGTCCAGATTCTTTTGAAAAATCAGCTTGAAATGTTTTAAGCGTGCGCATACTTTCCATCAGTAGGCGATAGGCTTTTTCAGCTGCCTGCAAGGAATCATCTGTGATATCTAAGGTTGAGCGGTAATGCGCCTGCAAAGTAAAAAACCTCCAAACCATAGGTGAATACGCTCTGGAAGTATGTGAACTATTTCCAGTTATTAATTCAGTTGGGGAAATCGTATTCCCATCACTTTTGGACATTTTTTTGCTATTCAGCAAGAGCATATTCGTATGAAACCAATAATTTGCAGGTGAAGTTCCACATGCCCCCATATTTTGTGCAATTTCATTTTCATGATGAGGAAATTTTAAATCATTTCCACCACCGTGAATATCAAATCGCTCTCCTAAATATTTAGTACTCATGGCCGAACATTCCAAGTGCCATCCAGGAAAACCAACACTCCATGGTGAATTCCAACGCATGATATGTTCATTGCTCGCTTTTATCCACAATGCAAAATCCGAAGGATGATTTTTTTCATCCTGATTTTTTAAATCATCCCGTGATTCTGAAAGTAAATCTTCTACAATTCTTCCAGATAATTTACCATAGGGATTTCCGTCTTTTATAAATTTCAACGTA
This sequence comes from Saprospiraceae bacterium, assembly GCA_016712145.1. Lineage (NCBI taxonomy): Bacteria > Pseudomonadati > Bacteroidota > Saprospiria > Saprospirales > Saprospiraceae > Saprospiraceae bacterium. Next base: position 2,704,088 of record JADJRO010000001.1, on the reverse strand, counting down.
TCAAAATAAACAGACCCGTTTTTCTCATAAGCATATCCCCTTTTTAATATATCAGCTACCATTTCAATTTGCTCAATAATGTGTCCGGTTGCTCTGGGTTCAATGGAAGGAGGTAATACATTAAACAAACGCATCATATCATGAAATCCGTTACTATACTTTTGAGCTACTTCCATGGGTTGCAATTGCTCCAACCGGGCTCCTTTCATCATTCGATCTTCCCCATCATCCAACAAATGGCCTACATCCGTAATGTTTCTAATGTATCGTACTTTATATCCCAAATGCATCAAATAACGATAAATAACATCGAACGAAATGAAAGTTCTGCAATTTCCAAGATGCGCATCGTAATAAACCGTTGGTCCGCAAACATACATTCCAACACGACCTTCTACAATCGGCTTAAAAAGCTCTTTCTCTCCGGATAAACTATTGAAAACGAATAAATTCATAGCTCGCAAAGATAATACAATTACGAATTTTTAATTACGAATTACGAATGAAGTAAGTTCAAAATCGCTTATTAAAATTTTATTACAACAAACAATACTATACTCCCTTGATTTTTAATGTAGTTTGAATTTTACCAATAATCCTACAGCATTCATCCGCTATTTTCCAAATACTTTCAAATTCATCTTTTGTTAACAAATCTGTTCCATGAAGCAATTTAATCCAATAAATAGTTTCTCTTGCTTCTTTATAAGCTATAGAAATTTTTGCTAAAAAATCTTTTCTTGATTGCCCCCCAATTGATTCTTCAATATTTGCTCCAACAGAAGTTGCAGCTTTTAACAATTGATTTGATAATACAAACTCATTTTTCTCTGTTTGTAATTTACGTACTATTTTTATTGCTACAATAGCTAAGGCAAATGATTTTTCCTGAATTATATTTCCACTTTTCATCCATGAAACTTTTTCAAAATTGATTTCGTAATTCGTAATTAAAAATTCGTAATTGATCTCAACCCGCCCATCCCTCACGATCCAGACTTCTGAAATGAATGGCTTCAGCAAGATGTTCAATTTTAATTTCGTCGCTGTCTGATAAATCTGCTATGGTTCGTGACACTTTTAAAATGCGATCATAGGCACGTGCCGACAATTGCAGTTTAGTCATTGCTGTTTTTAATAAACTCATACCGGCCGAATTAATAACACATATTTCACGAGCCATGCTGGAAGGAATTTGAGCATTGCAATAAATATTTTGATTTTCATGATATCGTTTTTCTTGTCGAATTCTTGCAGCCATGACACGATCTCTTATATTGGAAGAGTTTTCCGAACCTCGTTTGTACTCCATTAATTCTTCAGAAGATACCGGCGTTACTTCAACATGTAAATCGATTCGATCGAGTAAGGGACCACTGATGCGACTTAAATATTTTTTAACTGCGCCCGGTGCGCAAACACATTCTTTTTCAGGATGGTTAAAATAACCACAGGGACATGGGTTCATACTTGCAATCAACATAAAACTAGATGGATACTCTATTGAAATTTTAGCTCTTGAAATAGTCACTTTTCGTTCTTCAAGCGGTTGGCGTAACACTTCCAAAACTGCACGTTTAAATTCAGGGAGTTCATCTAAAAACAATACGCCATTGTGTGCCAATGAAATTTCTCCAGGCATGGGATTGGAACCGCCACCAACCAATGCAATGTCACTAATCGTATGATGTGGTGAACGAAACGGTCGACTGGTCACCAATCCCGAATCTGCTGCCAAAATTCCTGCAACTGAATGTATCTTGGTAGTTTCCAAGGCTTCATTGATTCCCAATGGTGGAAGGATCGTTGGCAAGCGTTGTGCCAGCATGGTTTTCCCGGCTCCTGGTGGACCAATGAGGATCACATTGTGTCCTCCAGCTGCTGCTATTTCTAATGCGCGCTTGATGTTTTCTTGCCCTTTAACATCGGCAAAATCATGTGCATAATTTCCTTGCTGTTGTTGGAATTCTTTCATAGAATCCGCTTGAAGGGGTTCAATTTCCAAACGCTTATCAATAAATGCTGCTGCCTCAAAAAGATTTTCGACCGGAATGATTTCCAATCCATCAACGATAGCAGCTTCACGAGCATTAATTTTGGGGACAATGATTCCTTTGTAATGCTCTTTTCGTGCAAGCAAGGCGATGGGCAAGACTCCTTTAAATGGACGTAAGCTTCCATCCAGACTCAATTCACCCATAATTAAATAATCCTGAAATCGATCTTCTGAAATTTGCCGCGTGGCAGCTAAAATTCCCAAGGCAATGGGGAGATCATAATACGATCCTTCCTTTCGAATATCGGCAGGAGCAAAATTGATTACCAGTTTTACACGTGGAAACTGATAGCCAATATTTTTAATGGCCGACTGAATCCGTTGGTACCCTTCCTTAATGGCATTATCTGGAAGCCCAACCATCCAATAACTAATTTTACCGGAAATAACATTCCCTCCGGCATTTACTTCCACTACAATGGTAGAAGCATCCACGCCATGCCCGGCCGCGGAAAACAATTTGACTAACATAGTACAATAATTTTAGGTGTTCCATAAAAAATAAATATTTCAAGTATAAACTTGAACGGAATCTCCCCAAACCACTTAGACTAAGCTTGCATTAATTTTAAATCTTTAGGTACTGCTTCAAAAAAAGACAAATAAATGCATAGCGAACTATCAGGAGTTTTTAGAGCTTCCTTAAATTCATAGTGTTTTCGGCAGCAAGATAAATAAAAAAATTTAAAAAACTTAGGGTTTAAACCCTAAGTTTTTTCACTTGGAAAGATGTGAATGTGTCAATTTTTAAACATCATCTATGCCTCAGGAGATCTGTCTGCTGTAAAACTCAATTGATAAAGGTTTAACTCCTTTAGATCATTTGCTAATTGAATGGTCCGAACAAATTCCAGTCCCAATTTTGCTAAAACTTTTTGTGAGGGTATATTTTCGGGTGTTGTGATGGCAAATACTTCTTGTAAACTAAAATGATGTTCAGCAAGATCTAACATTTTTGAAGCAGCTTCAATGGCATATCCCTGCCTTTCAAATTGAGGCATCAACGCATATCCTATATCAATACCCTCTAATCCTTCTCGGTCATACAGTCCACAGGATCCAAGTTTGATTCCGTCTGATTTGCGAATCATGATGTAATTACCATAACCCAATCGCTCAAACTGGGGTCGCATTTTTGCTTCAATATAAGCTTCAGCCTCTTCTACACTGTGTACATTCCGGTCGCCAATATTGTTTATCCATTGAGGGGTGTTAAACATTTCTAAAATAAATGCAGCATCTTCTTTCCCTACCGGCTTTAATAGGAGCCGCTCTGTTTCAAATGAATCTAGTGTTTTCATCACAATGAGCAAAAATAGAAAATTACACCATGCAGCAGCCATTTCTTTTCAATAGTAATAAAAAAATATATCCGAGATAAGCTAACGATGTTCCTTTGTTCTTCAAGAAAGATTCTGATTGAACCACATAGAAACATAGATATTTAGAAAACAATAGTTTAATATTTAGTAATCCTTCCTATGTCTCTATGTACTTATGTGTTTCAAAAAAAATCCTCAATTGAACCACATAGAAACATAGATTTTTAGAAAACAATAGTTTATTATTTAGTAATCCTTCCTATGTCTCTATGTCCTTATGTGTTTCAAAAAAAATCCTCAATTGAACCACATAGAAACATAGATATTTAGAAAACAATAGTTTATTATTTAGTAATCCTTCCTATGTCTCTATGTCCCTTTGTGTTTCAAAAAAAATCCTCAATTGAACCACATAGAAACATAGATTTTTAGAAAACAATAGTTTATTATTTAGTAATCCTTCCTATGTCTCTATGTCCCTATGTATCTATGTGTTTCAAAAAAAATTATGATCGAACCACATAGATACATAGATTTTTAGAAAACAATAGTTTATTATTTAGTAATCCTTCCTATGTCTCTATGTCCCTATGTATCTATGTGTTTCAAAAAAAATTATGATTGAACCACATAGATACATAGGAATTTAGGAAACATAGTTTAACAATTAATAATTCGTTCTATGTCCCTAATTAAAGGTATTAAAAACAAACTATCCAATTCATTAAAAGCTTTAATTAATTCAGTTTAGGATACCGTATTAGAATAGTTTGATATTTTATTACACCTGCTCTGATAGTATCTTTTTTATTACTGCAATCTGTCCTAAATGATAATGTGAATGTTCTATGATCCCATGTAGATTTCTATAATAAATCCCATACTTCTCCTGTTCAAAATATTCCCAAAGCTTCTCATCCGGTATATGTTCGATAAGTTCAGCAAACAACGCAGCTTCCTCCCAAAGTGCGTTTAAAAATTTGTCCCAATCCTCTTGAGATTGAATGGGTGGATGGTCAAAACTATAACTGTCTTTTGAATCTAATATTCCTCCTTGCAAAACCTTGAGGACTGCCTGCACAAAATAATGTATGTGATAACTCAACGTGGCTATGGTGTTTAATGAATAAATTTTCTGAGTTGCCTGCTTCCAAGTGACATCTTTTAATTGGTCTTTTAAATTTGAACAGGTCCAGTTCCCACCAAAATAGACCTCTCTAAAATGTTTTGCAATTTGATTACTTAGCTGCATAGAGTATACAAATAAATTTTAGTGCAATTAATTAGCTTACACAAATATATTCTAAATCTTTAAAACAATGGATTGCTGACTAAATTCTAGAAACCATTGTATCCATGTCAATGGCTTCCTCCAAAACCAATACTCACGCCGGTATATAAAGTCCCATTGAAAAGGCCTATTTTTGATTTTCGGAAATCATGTGCTAAAAAATTATTGTCATTGATATAGCCAATCCGGAAATACTTCATTTTAAAAGAAAGTGAAAAAGCAGTTTGCTTAAATGCAAAACCGGCTGCAATAAGTGCATTATTAAAGGGTACATAATTAATTCCAATGCTGGCGTCGTAGAGTCCATCGCCATTCATCAACAAATCACTTCCTAATTGAATGCGTTTTATTTTATAGTGAACTCCTAAACCAAAAGCGCGTTGATTCTGTATGGGTTTATCATTCTGATTTTGAACAAATGCATCTCCATACAACTGACTTCCTGCCAGATTCATAAAATTTAGACCTAAACTCCATTGCCTGTTTATCTTATAAACTGCCGAAAGATCCGCATCATAATTCTGTACTTCCACAAGTTTATCTGTAAACGCCCGCGTTTTAATGGTATCAATTTGCTCAACAAACAATCTACTGGGATTATTAAATTTTTGCCAAACGGATTTAATACTTATTCCGAGAGAAATTTTATCGCTCAATTTCCACGACGGACTCAAATATAAAGCAGATTCTTTCAAACTAAATTTAAAATCTTTCACTGTAAAATCAAGTGGATCATTATCAAAACGGTACAATACCGTTAGAAAAGCATCTTGTTTTGTATAAATGAAGCCCAAACCCAAACTAAATTTTGGTGTGAGTTTATAATAGACCGATGTTTTATAATTGTTTTTTAAATTAGCTAAGAAACTAAATAATCCCCTCGTTCTGGAAGATTGTAAAGCAGCCGGATTCCAAAATACCGCTTCACCCAATTCGCGATACGGATTAAAATTAAAACCGGTATTGGCCGAATGATATAATGGAGAAGCCAATAAAAACTGTCCGGTTGTGTTGTTCCCACCTATAATGCTATCAGCCCCATAAAAACCAACCGGTAAAGCTGGGCTTGCAACTGACACCAGGCTGCTAATAAAATTTAAAAAAGATGGTGTACCAACCAATGCACTTGCATTCGATACCTTATCTAGATCTTCCATTTCTTGCTTAATGGCTACACGTAATACACTATCTGCTTTAAGAGCTTTAAACTCAGTATTTTGACAATTGGCATCCAACACCCAATCTTTAATAGTACAATACGACAGTTGATCTGCTTTAAACTGGCGGTCATTGTCCTCTGTAATAAAAATCCTGCGGGCCAATAAATTACAATCCTTACACTTTGAAACTGCATATAAAGTCACTGTTTTGTCTTCTAGCTTTGAATAAGGTACATTGGTGTTTATTTCAAAATACCCTGTGGGTGCTGAGCTTGTTATTGTGGATTTAGAAGGAATGAAGTTTGGTACAATGACTACGTTTTCAGCTCCTTTGGTTGTATTTGGCATTTGGAGAATGCACTTCACCTTTCCCTTTAATACTAAGATTTGGCCTTTATTTTCCGAAGCAAGAAATATGCAACATACAATCCAAAGCAATCGCGTATTCATATCAATTAATTATTATTTTGGAACTGGATTTAAAAAAATGTCCTGACTTAATAGTTCAGGTGCACTAATTTTTAAATTAAAACTTTTGTCTTCAAAATCTTTATGTGATGTAGTAATCGTTATATCATCTCCTAAAGTATATTTCTCGAGTCGGATTTTATATGATCCGTCTGTTTTTGATCGATCGAAATATTTTGTTCCATCTACGTTAACTTCAACGCCCCGGATAGGAACTTCGGCAGCTGTCTTTACTTTCCCAGAAATAATTACTTCCGTTGAAAACGCCAGGCTTAACTCCAAAGGATTGGATACATCCACCATCGTATCAAAGGTGAGACTTACAAAACCAGGACTGTTCACTTCGATTTTCATCTTATTCTTTATTGTGTTTTGAGGTATCCCGCTAAAAAAAGCCTGACCTGTTTTATCAACAGATTGGGTACGTATATATTGCGGTAAATAGATTTTGATATCACCTTGCGGGATTGGTACTTTTTTCCAGTCGAAAATTCGGATAGTTAAACTGGATTCAGTAGGTTTATTGACAAAATAAAATACAAAAAATAACAATACAGAAATGGAAAGAAAAGCGAGTGCAGGTTTTAAGCTCTTATTTAAAATGCTTTTAAATTCTGAATGTTTGATTTTATTTTTAAATGGTTCAATCGTTCCTTCATTCTGATTTTGAAGGATGGAATGAATCGAATTAAATAACAATTCCAATTCTGGATGCGACGAATCCCCTTCCCAGTTGTAAAGTTTAGCTGTTTCAATCCGTTTAAATGCTAAAGGGACTTCCAGCTTTTCCAAAAGTACCGGCACAAGTTTTTTTACATGAGCGGCTTCTAATGCTTCGTTTTTAACCCATTCCGAATTAACAGACTGCTGCGTCCATACCACAACCACACAGCGCGCTTGCTTTAATTCATTTTCTATAACCGTATCATAATGTTGGCCAATCGGTATCTGTCGATCCCACCAAACGGACCAACCTTGTTGTTCAAATAAACTTGCCAAGGTTTTTATGTGCTCCCGATCCGCACTTGAATAACTAATAAATATATCCGCCATTTAAATTCCGTTGCATTAAAAAATTAATTTTGGGATTGATGGTATTTTGGGTACATTCAACTCTTATGTTAAACCATTAGATATCTTTGGTATTAGGTTCTTTAATTTTTAAAGTTTACTATTAAATTTACACATGATAAATTTCTGAATTTAATTAATGGCCATTGCATCAATTCACATCAACACCAAATGAAAGTTTTACCACTGGGATTCCGGGTATCTCCAATTGAATGCTTTCAAAATAAATTGTACTGCCTGCTTGCAAATTTTGCATTGCTTGCATAATTTGATCACTAAAATTCGGACCTTTATTGGTATATTTAGTGAGTGCTTGTCCTTTTAATTGAACGGCCATGTTGAATGAATGTATAGTCCAGAATTCCAATTGACCGGTGGGTTTACAATTTATATACATACTGCTGCAATCAAGCAATTCATTTGCAGGGATCTGAATCATTCCTAATGAAACATCTGAACCCAACTCCTTGCAATTATTTAATTCCAAACTGATGCTTTTATTCTTACTAATTCTTACCGTTTCAATCAATGTTGCCGGATCAAATACAATCATCGTATCAATGATCTCTTTCACACGTATTTGATTTATCGTGCTAAATGTTAGCGCAGGTTGATCCTGTGCTTGTAGGAAAAAAGCACTGCAAACAAAACCCAATCCTAAAGAAACAAGTTTGTTTTTCATATTAAACTAATTTATAATAAAAAAATAAGATATCCTTTCAAAAATACTAAATATACTTGAAAGGATGGAAAATTAGTCTACAGTCTTTAGACTATGAGTCTATAGTTTAGATTTTATCAAGTCTGTGTAAAGCCAGCACGAAGCTAAACAAACGATGCTTTTGAAGATTTCGCTCCGATCGGTCATATGCCATAGTTTCAGATTAACATTGCAGTATGTTATCAATAAAACATTTCTTTATCTTTACAAAAATTAAAAAATGAGACCCTCTTGGATCCTGCTTCTCCTTTGCATAACTTTTGTAGCGAATGCACAAATAACTCCTGAAATTTCATCCTGGATTTTAAATACAACGGGGGCAACTGGTTATAATAACATTCCTTCAAATGTTCAAAAAGTTCAATATTCTGATAGCAATGTATATGTGAGTGCATCGTGCATTCCCGGCTATGATATAGGTCCCTGGCAGGGAAATCCGAACACACCGAAAAATCAAAATTTTGTATTTAAAATTACCCGATTTCCTCAAATGAATCCAGCAACTCCAATTAACACGGGTCTTGGGCATATTGGTGTTTGGACAAATGGTGTTTCAATCTACAATCCAAAGGATGGCATGAGCTATAATAACCAAAACGTTTGGAATCAAAATGCGATTGTAGTGGAAGGTCCTTCCTTTGATAATTGTTTAGGACATCCTGCACCCAATGGGGAATACCACCATCACCTGAACCCTACCTGTTTATACAATGACAGCCTTACTACCAAGCATGCTCCAATTCTTGGATATGCATTTGATGGTTTTCCTGTTTATGGTGCATTTGGTTATGCAAATCATGATGGAACCGGTGGGATTAAAAGAATGCAGAGTAGCTTTCATTTAAGGAATATCACAAAACGGACAACGCTTCCAAATGGCTTGCCTGCTGCCTCTGCTGGTCCAGATGTTTCAACCCGGTTTCCACTGGGTTATTACGTAGAAGATTTTGAATACCTGGCTGGTTCCGGTGATTTGGATGAACACAATGGGAGGTTCTGCATTACGCCCGAATATCCTAATGGCATCTATGCCTATTTTGTTACTTTAGATAGCAATCTCAAAGCAGCATACCCTTACGTTCTGGGGATCAGTTATTATGGTTTGGTTCCAGCTGGCAATACCGGTCCTGGCAGCGGGCACAACACGATTCGGGAAACGGTAATCACATTCAATGGAACTACCGAAATAAAAGAAACTAAATTAAATCTTGATGCTTCGATCTTTGGAAATCCAGCAAAGTCAATAATTTCCATAACCATCAATGAAAACGCTCCAAATAATTTGAAAGCAGTCCTCATAAATTTAAATGGACAGCCAATTCAGCAATGGAAATACCTTCAACCAGGTTTTCATTATTCATTTGATATTTCTGAATTTGAAAATGGACTGTATTTCATTAAAATATTTAATGATACGTTTCAACAAACAAAAAAAATACAGATAGCACATTAAGCTGAATTCAATACATAACCAATCCAATCCTTAGTTTTTTGCTCTATTGTTTCTATTTCTGATCCTTTGAGACAACTCTTACTGATTGTAATTGTTGTTTTTAAAGGAAGTTTTAACAACTCCAATTTGCTTACTTAAATTTAATGTAATTTTTAGAATGCATTCTCTATCAATCCACTTTAAAAAATCAATTTTTTTCTGTTTCATTCAGTTAAGTATATTTTCATTCGGTTTTTCACAGGATGCCATGTCTATTGTCCGTAAAGCGGATGAACATGCTCGCGGGAAGACTTCCATCGCACAAATTACAATACAAACTATCCGACCCAACTGGACGCGAGAACTCTCTATGAAATCCTGGAGTAAAGGAAATGGCTTGGCAGCGATTTTAATTACTGCACCAGCTAAAGACAAAGGCGTAGTTTTCCTGAAACGATTTAAAGAGGTGTGGAATTGGATTCCATCCATTGACAGAAATATTAAAATGCCTCCTTCCATGATGAGTCAAAGCTGGATGGGAACAGATTTCACCAACGACGATTTGGTAAAAGAAGCTTCCATTCTTGAAGATTATACACATACCTTGTTAAAAGATACCTTGATTGATAAAAATCCTTGTTACCAAATTCGATTAATCCCTAAATCAAATGCAGCAGTTTTATGGAGTCGTGTGGATATGTGTATAACTAAGATGGATTTCAACACAATTTATGTAACATATTTCGATGAAGATGGTCAATTGGTGAACACCCTTCATGCCAGCGAGATTAAAAATTTAGGTGGACGCATGTTGCCATCTCGTTTAGAAATGATTCCAGCTGATAAAAAAGGAAATAAAACGATATTAATTTATAATTCATTGCAATTTGATATCGAATTAAAAGACTCTTTTTTCAATACGCAAAATATGGCTCGCATTAAATGATCTTAAAGCTCATTTGGAGAAATTTATGGCGCAATCACCGGCGCACGCTTATTACAACTGCCTCCATAACATTCGCTGTATTATTTTGCATTCTGATGCAGTCATTCCAGAAAGGTGCATTTGACAATTTAATAAAAAATGTTGTTGGTTATTATTCCGGATATGTCCAAATTCATAAATCAGGATATTGGAATGAACGCGTCTTGGATAATTGCTTTGAATTGAATGATTCCCTAATTCTAAAAATTCGCCAACAAAAAAATATCCTTGATTTTGTTCCAAGATTGGAAACGTTTACACTGGCATCTTTTAATAATACCACCAAAGCTTGCTTATTGGTTGGTACCGATCCAATTAAAGAAAAACAACTAACGCATTTAGATGAGAAATTAATTAATGGAACTTATTTTAAGCTTGACGACGAACACGCTTTAATTGCAGAAGGATTAGCGAAGCGATTAAATATTAAACTCAATGATACCCTGGTCCTGTTTGGCCAAGGATTTCAAGGCACTTTGGCTGCAGGTAAATATAAAATAAAAGGAATCGTCCATTTGGCATCTCCGGAAATGAATAATAGTTTTGTGTATCTTCCTTTAAAAGCTGCCCAAAATGTACTCAACGCGGAAAATCGAATCAGTACCATGGCCTTAATCCTTTCCAATCCTTTAGAAAAATTATCAATTGTTACAATTTTACGAGCCCAATTGACTGCTGATTATGAAATCATGGATTGGGAAGAAATGATGCCTGAAATTTCAAACCATATTAAAGCCGATGGAGCTTCATTTTATATCTTTTCCGCTGTGCTTTATTTAATTATCGGATTTGGATTTTTTGGTACGGTTTTGATGATGACTGCAGAACGAAAACGTGAGTTTGGAATGCTGATTTCAATTGGATTAAAAAAATTAAATCTTGGTTTAATCCTTTTAGGTGAAACGGTATTGATTACTTTACTTGGTGTATTGAGTGGTATATTGCTAAGTTTTCCTTTAGTACTTTATTTAAATAGAAATCCCATTCGATTTACAGGTGAAATGGCAAAAGCATATGAAAAATTTGGATTTGAACCTGTTATTCCTACTGCCATGGACAGCAGCATCTTTTTATCACAATCAAGTTTCGTCTTACTTTTAACATTTGTAATTGGAATGTATCCCATTTGGCATATTCATAAATTGGATGCCGTTAAAGCCCTTCGCAATTAATCTCTACCCATGTTGATTAAAATTGCAAGAAGAAATATCTGGAGAAGTAAAAAGAGAAGCATTACGCTCTTAATAGCAATCAGTTTAGGTTTATGGTCTGGAATGTTCTTAATTGCATTTTATAATGGCATGATAGAACAACGGGTGGATGCAGCAATTCGCGATGAAATTTCACATATTCAAATACATCATCGTGAATTTTTAAATGACTTTGATTCTGAGTTTGTGATTCCGGATGCTTCTAATACCCTTCAATCCATAAATGAAAATCCTGCTGTAAAAGCATCTGCTGGACGGGTTATTTTATATGGAATGATCGCATCTCCTGCAGGTAGTACCGGTATAAAAATAAATGGTATTCAAGCTGAATCTGAAAATAAACTGACACAACTTTCAACTAAACTTATTGAAGGTCATTATTTCAATCCGTTAAAATCAAATGAAATATTAATTGGTCAGAAACTTGCGAATAAACTTAAATTAAACCTAAATAAAAAACAATTCTGACATTTCAGGATACTTCCGGCAATTTAGCGTCTGCTGCATTTCGAATTGTCGGAATCTTTAAAACACAAAACACGCCATTTGACGAAGCCAATGTATTTGTAAATTACGCAGCCATCGATTCATTGGCTGGCTTGCATGGAGGCATTCATGAAATCGCTGTATTACTGCATTCAAACAGTTCATTGGATTCATGCTTGTCCCAATTTAAACAATTATTACCAGATGCGGACGTAAAATCCTGGGTAGAAATTTCACCTGAAATAGGCATCACTGTGTCTGCAGGCACCCAAATGGTTTATATCTATATGGGTATCATTTTACTGGCCTTGACTTTTGGAATAATTAATACGATGATGATGTCTGTATTAGAAAGAACCCGTGAAATAGGCATGTTGCTGGCACTCGGAATGAACAAATTTAAAATTTTTACGATGATTCTTTGGGAGACCTGCTTTTTAATTTTAGCAGGCTGTCCTGTAGGAATGTTGCTTGCACTTCTTACAATTTCCATTACACACCATTACGGAATCCATCTTGACAGTTATTCAGAAGTCTATTCAAATTTTGGATACAGTCCGATCGTATATCCAAATTTAAATGGCGATCAGTTAATTAAAATAATAATCATGGTAACTATTACTGCTTTAGTGTCTTCCATCCTTCCTGCTCAAAGAGCACTTAAAATAAAACCTGCAACCGCCATAAAAAATTAAACTATGAGGGAAACTGTTATAGATGCACATTCACTATCTAAAATCTACGACGAAAAAACAATTCCCGTTGTTGCTTTAGACCGGGTGCATTTACACTTGAATCGCGGAGAATTTACTGCCATTAAAGGGCCTTCCGGGTCCGGAAAAACAACTTTGCTAAATATGATTGGAGGATTGGATCAACCCACTTCCGGATATGTTGAAATCAATGGAACGAATATCACCAAACTTCATGGAAATGCTTTGATAGATTTCAGGTTAAATAATATTGGATTTGTATTTCAATCTTACAATCTAATTCCAGTTTTAACCGCAAAAGAAAATATTGAATTTATCATGCTGCTTCAAAAGCTACCTGCTAAACAAAGGGAACTCCGAGTTATGGAATTGCTAAAACAAGTTGGTCTGGAAAATAAAGGAGATAAACGACCGGGAGAATTATCAGGTGGACAACAACAACGGATTGCTGTAGCTCGCGCTTTAGCATCCAAACCCCAATTTATACTTGCTGACGAACCGACTGCCAATCTGGATTCTGTTTCTGCATCCAATTTACTGGATATGATGCTCAAATTAAATGAAGTTGAAAATATGACCTTCGTTTTTTCAACCCATGATCAACGGGTAATCAGCCGCGCACGAAGAGTCATCACATTGGAAGATGGAAAAATTGTGGATGACACTGCGCCAACACAAATTCCAGTTGAATTGTAAATTGGAACAGTTGAAATTTTTTAAACAACTTTTGGTTTTTTATTTGGTATTTAGTTTCAACAATGCCTATGCCCAAGATCAAATAGAGAAACTACCCTGGATCGAATGTTCAGGTTATTTAAAAGATCTCGAGTCGTTTAGTTTTTCGGATGGAATTACTACCAGCTATTCCAGCAATTTGATTCATAACAGGCTCAATTTTAAATTCAATTTTTCTGAACAACTGATTGCCAAACTTGAATTAAGAAATCGGATTGTTTGGGGAAATCAACTAAAATTAATACCGGATTACGGCAAGTACATTAACGCATATGATGGATATTTCAATCTTTCAAAACTTTGGATCAATCAATCTTCATTTGTTATGCATTCGGTCGTTGACAGATTGTATTTTCAATTTACACCCGAACATTGGGATCTTCGAATCGGTCGACAACGTATAAACTGGGGATTGAATACCATTTGGAATCCGAATGATATTTTTAATGCTTACAATTTTCTTGACTTCGACTATGAAGAAAGGCCAGGAAATGATGCTATCCGAATACAACGTTTTCTAAATGAGCAAAGCAAACTGGAGTTTGCATACAAACCAGGAAAAAATAAGCATGCGCATATAGGAGCATTTTTATACAAATTCAATAAATGGACTTACGATATACAAGTACTTGCTGGTTTGCATCAGGACGATCTTGTCGTTGGGGGCGGATGGGCCGGAAATCTTCTAAACGCAGGATTTAAATGCGAGCTTAGTTACTTTCACCCAAAAGAAGATATTTCAAACCATAAAGGAGTATGGACTGCTTCCTTTGTATTGGACCAAACCTTCAAGAATGATTGGTATGTTTCATTTTCAAGTCTATTTAATAGCAAACCATCGGGATTGCAATCTGGAGGTCTTGGGTTTTTTGATTCCCAACTTTCTGCTAAATCATTGTTCCCATTTAAGTTTAGTTTTTATTCGGCAGTTTCAAAATCATTTACTCCTATATTCAGAAGTAGTTTAGCACTTATCTATTCACCAAGTTATAATTCTTTGATAACAGTCCCTACAATCGGTTGGAATGCTCTTACGAATATTGACTTAGATTTAACCATACAAGCTGCATTTGCCGACACAGGCTCAGGCTATCAAACAGCAGGAAATCTGTTTGTATTGCGAGGTAAATGGTCTTTTTAAAAAAACTAAAAAAAATAGCCTTGACGTGTTTCCAAATCAAGGCTATTCTATTCGTGAATTTAAAATTTATTTTGTCCTCCAGGCACCTATGATCGCTCCCATTACTGTAAACAATAAAAATGTATAAAAACCATCGACCATTGATAAACTTACTGGATTTCCTGCAAAGCGGTTTCCAGTATAAATTCCAAAAAGATGAATGACGCCAATCACTGCACCCAGTGTAGCTCCAGATTTTAAATCAAACGAACTGGTTTTATTAACCAACCAATTCATCAGATAAGCATACACCAACATGGAGACGGCATTAACAATCATAGGCAATGCCGACATAGGTAATTCTGCACCATTTTTCATCATTTTTTCTCCAGCCATGGTAATGCCATTTCCAGCCATCCATTGATTTGAAAATAACATACCATACCATAAAAAGCCCATCGCAATGCCAACCAAAGCTGCCACTACAAGGGCTAACCAATTTGTTTTTGTTTCCATTTTTTGTTTTGTTTTATTGTTAAAAATTAATTTGAAGCATTTTGTATATAAACAGGTAACACTTTATTGTCCTTATTAAAGTGAATTAATAAATTGTGAAACCCACTCTTTTCAAAACTAAAATCCAATTCCAATTGGGAATTATTTAATTGAACGGCTTGCATAGGTTTGCATTTGCCATCTAGTGTACACAATTCTATGTTATTAATTTCTTTTAAATGATCTTCTTCTAAACTAAGTATCGCCTTGTTTACTATGGGATTCGGATAAATGTGTGCAGTTATAGTTTTTCTAAATTCGTTTTTAGCTGCTGATGCCATATCCAATTTTAAAATATGGCCCGTATGCGTACAAATATATCCAGTCGTTTTTGAAATCATGTCAATGGAATACAGGTGCTCCGTTCCAAGTGGACTTACAACTTTAGTCCAGTCTTGTCCACCATTGGAAGTTTGCAAAATAATACCATTGAAACCACAAATAAAGCCATGTTGCTCATCTACAAAGTCAATATCAAATAAAGGATCTTCCGTTCCAGAATCCAACCGTTCCCAGGAATTTCCTCCGTCCGTTGTTTTATAAATTCGACCTATATCTGCACAGGCATAACCAATGTTTTCATTCACCATTTTGATACTGCGAATCCAATCTGCCGGAGCTTGAAACGGAAAATTAGAAACCGGATCCCAGCTTGCTCCCATATCGGTTGATTTATACAAAGCATTCGAACCGGATGCAAAACCAATGCCTTGTTGAGTAAAAAACACATCATAAAATAAATTTGAAATGCCTGACGGAATTTGATCCCAATCCGCTCCCCCATTGATCGTTCTAATTATTATTCCATTCGAACCAACTGCAATCCCAATGTTTGCATTCAAAAAGTGAATGCCCCACAATTGCTCTTTAGTCCCGGTATTTAATGTTTCCCAATGCGCACCCCCATCTGTTGATCGAATGATGATTCCTTCATTGCCGCTCATAAAAATTGTCTTGGAATCCAATATAAAAATATCCATAAATCGCATGGAGGTATATCCGGAATTTGCATTTACCCAGGTTTTACCCCCATCATGGGTGATGTGAATATTTTCAAAAGAACCGTTGTATAAACTTCCAGCAGTAAATCCTGTTTGGTTGTCTAAAAATTTGATCTTACTGAGTGTCTGAGCAGGAGTAAATCGATAAATATCCTTCCAGTCTTGACTTTGTGCAGAATGAAAATATAAAAAGGATGCTAAAACTATTAAAAAACGAAGATTCATACAGGGAATTAATTTAAACACAAGCCCTAAAGTACAAAAATTCAACAATTTCATAAAAATTGCCTCAAAAGACTTGCCTCTTGACAGTCTCTTATATTGTAGTAAAAACTTCATGGCTCGAAAACTTGCAATTGGAGACATTCATGGCTGTAACAAGACTTTTAAGATGCTGCTCATTGAGGTCTTAAAAATTAAAAAACAAGATCAATTAATACTCTTAGGAGATTACATTGACCGGGGGCCCGACAGTCTGGGCGTCATTCAAACCATTTTAAAACTTCAAAATGCGGGATATACGGTTCATTGCCTCCGAGGAAATCATGAACAATTGATGATGGATTCAACTACCAATGTGACCGCCTATTTTCAATGGCTCTTCAACGGCGGCGAACAAACAATTACTAGTTTTAATAAAACACGTTTTCAGGATTTCCCGGAAGTTTACATTGATTTTTTTAACAGTACGAAGCACTATCTAGAAATGGATCAATACATCCTTGTCCATGCCGGACTAAATTTTAAAAATGAAGATTTATTTAAAGACCAGGAAGCCATGTTATGGATCAGAAAATTTAAAATTGATGCGGATATTTAGGATCCAGAATCCTGGTCCACGGGCATACTCCTCTTTCTCTCGATAAAATACAAACTCAAAAAATAAATTGTTTTAACATCGATGGGGGTTGTGTATTTAAAAACTCAAAGAAAAATTTAGGAAAGTTGGTTGCCTTGGATTTGGAAAGTTTGGAGTTTTATTATACAAGCTGTATTGATTAGTAAAATTAAATAGATAGCAAAAACTATAATTAACTAACTATATAAAAGAAAATGTTTAATTTAATGTTTTAGAAGTATTGACAATCATCTCATTAGAACCAGTACAATTTAAATCTTCAAAACCATTAAATAACATCCTGTTTATTCAATTTCTATCTTCTCCGGTTATCTTTGTGCTCTAATTTTAAAAATATGTATCGATCGCATACTTGTGGTGAATTAAGAATAGGAGATGTAGGGAAATCTGTTAAGCTCTCCGGTTGGGTTCAAATTGTACGGAATCTGGGTGGAATGAGTTTTATTGATCTTCGCGATCGTTACGGCATTACCCAGCTTGCATTTAATATGGAAGAAAATGCTGCCGCTTGTGAAATAGCACGCAGCTGCGGTCGGGAATATGTAATTTCCGTTCAAGGGAAAGTCAGAGAACGCAGCAGTAAAAATCCAAACAGAGCCACCGGGGATATTGAAATTGCCGTTGACAAGCTTTCCATACTGAATGAATCTCAGGTTCCTCCCTTTACCATTGAAGATGAAAGTGATGGTGGAGAAGAATTGAGAATGCGCTATCGATATTTGGACATTCGCAGAAATCCGGTAAAGGAAAAAATGATCTTTAGGCATCAGGTCGCATTGGAAACACGTAAATATCTTAGCGAACATCATTTTCTAGAAATCGAAACGCCGTATTTAATTAAATCAACTCCTGAAGGAGCCCGTGATTTTATTGTACCCAGCCGAATGAACCCGGGCCAATTTTACGCACTTCCGCAATCGCCACAAACCTTTAAACAAATTTTGATGGTTGCTGGAATGGATCGTTATTTTCAAATTGTGCGTTGCTTTCGCGATGAAGATTTACGTGCAGATCGCCAACCGGAATTCACACAAATCGATTGTGAAATGGCATTTGTTGAACAAGAAGATATTTTACAAACATTTGAAGGTTTAACTAAATCCTTGTTTAAAAATTGTTTGAATGTTTCATTGCCAGACTTTCCAAGAATGGACTACGATGATGCGATGGAATGGTATGGTTCAGACAAACCGGATCTCCGCTTTGATTTAAAATTTGTGGAATTGAGCCGCATGAAAGGCAAGGGATTTTCAATCATTGATGGTGCAGAATCGGTTTACGGTTTTATTGTAAAAGAAAAAGAAGCTGCATTTAGTAATAAAGACATCAACGATTTAACTGAATGGCTTAAAAGACCTCAAATTGGTGCTAAAGGTTTGATCTATATTAAATTCGGCGCTGAATCCATTAAATCCAGCATTGGTAAATTTTACAGCGACGAGGAACTAAGAACACTGGGCAATGATATTGGCGCAACAAGAGGCGACGTTGTTTTTATTTTATTGGGTGAAAAAGATAAAACCCTGAAACAATTGGGCGATTTCCGTTTGGAAATTGCAAGGCGTTTGAATTTAATTCCTGAGGGAGTTTTTAAACCCCTTTGGGTATTAAATTTTCCATTGCTAGAATGGAATGAGGAGGCACAACGCTTTTTTGCCATGCACCATCCGTTTACCAGTCCATTACCTGATGATATGCCTAAAATGCAAAGCACCGATAAAAATACCTTATCATCCATTCGCGCAGCTGCCTACGACTTAGTAATCAACGGTGCAGAAATTGGAGGGGGTTCCATACGGATACACGATCGTACCATGCAATCCAAAAATTTTGAAATCCTCGGTTTTAGTTCAAACGAAGCGGAAAAGCAATTCGGCTTTTTGTTGGGAGCATTCGAATACGGGGCACCCCCACACGGTGGTATTGCATTTGGATTGGATCGTTTGTGTACCATCATGCAGGGCAATACCAGCATTCGGGATTATATAGCTTTTCCAAAAAACAATACCGGTCGGGATACGATGATTGATGCTCCTTCAAGCATTGATGATAAACAATTGATGGAATTAAACATTCAACTTAAAGTATAAGAGACATTATAACTCTTTTCGTTTTGTTTACTGGCTATATTATAAAACAAATCGAATGTTACTTACTTTCAAAAACAGTCAGTACTTTTTGTAAAAATGCTTTTGCTGTATTAAACTCCGTTTGAGGGCTTCCTTCTGTTAAAATAATTTCCATTTTATCATTAGAGAAAACTCTTGTACCGGATGGTTCTATCCATCCAAATCCATTGTTGTATGCATAATAAGCAGACGGCTTGTAATCAGCAGAAAAAAAATTGCGACTAAATTCAAAAGCCTCATTGTTGATATTTAGTTCACCCAATAAGCTTGCAGCAATATCATTCTGACTCACGATGGTTTCACTCGTACTGTCAAATGCAACCGCTCCGCCCCCAAACCACATTGGGATATGAAACTTTTCAGGAATATGGTATGCACTGTTTCCAGGAAAGCGACATCCATGATCTGCTACCAGAATCACCAGCAAATCATCCCAAATTGGACGTTGCGATAAACTATCTAAAATTGCTCCAACATATTTATCTGTATAATGCGCTGTATTTAAAAATTGTACTTCTTCCTTTGTTTCAAACCAGGTTCTGGATTCTGGAATATCATAAGGAGGATGACTGCTTAAACTCAAACACAATTTTAAAAAAAGACTGGTATCCGCAATAATATCCGCAAACAATCGCTGAAATAAAATATGATCGTGCACACCCCATTTGGCATTGTAGCTTTCTTTTGGAAAATGGGTTTTATCAATAATTGCATCGATCCCACAATTGTATAAATAACTGTTCATGCTAGCAAAACTGATATCCCCACCATAGTAGAAACTGGTAGTGTACTGTTCGTTTTTAAGTGAACGAATCAGTGAAGGTAGTTTTTCTGTTTTTCTAGGATGGTGAACGATCGACGACTGTGGCTGTGCTGGAAATCCACTCAAGGCACATGCCAAACCGATTTCTGTTCGATCACCGGTACTGTATGCATTTTTGAAATACATTCCCCGTTTAAACCATTCATTTAATCTGGGTGTAATTTCCTGGTCTTTGTAATTTGCGCCAATCATTTTAGCTGTAAAGCTTTCTAGAAGAAAAAATAAAATTTTAGGCCGCTTCTTTTTTAAAATACGTGGTTCTGGATTGTCTTTTTGCAATCTCCAGGAATCAAAGAGTTGATTCATTTCTGCATCCTCCATAAAATGCAAACGTGCATTTACTTTCCGGGCTTGTGAAAAACTATATGCTAAATTCCAACAGGTATTTAAGGCACAATGATTGGCAAAAGGATTGGTGCTGAAATAAACTTTCCCAGGATTCATAGGAATGATTCCCAATCCGCCCCGCATTGGGATAATTAAAGCTGGCAATAAAATTAAATGCAACCAGATACTCGGTGATTTCAATTCAAATTTTCGGATGGTGAAAATTTTCTGAAACAGCAATGTGCCAGTGAAAGCTATTAAACAAAAGAAACAAACTACCAAGAGAATATTAAATACAGATACGAAACTGCCTGCTTCCTGGAATTTATCTAAATAACTAAACGCGGTCTTATCTAAACGAAATCCCCATTCCCGGTATAAACTGATATCTCCAGCATATATCCCTGCAATAATTGCAATCAATACGGTTGAATACCAATATAAAAAAGTTCGATAAGGAATCCATTTATTAATAAAATAAATTAAAAATGGAATTGCAACAATAAATGAAGCAAAGGCCAAATCCATATACAAACCATAAAACATGGAACCCACGAATTCATTTGCAGTCAAACGATATCCAAAAAAATGTTGAAATACGATAAAATAGCTACGCAATACACCAAAAAAGATAAGCCAGAAGCCATAAAATCGAATAATAAACTGGAAATAATTTTTCATGTGTCTGGCCGGAATTTGGCTGGTGCAAAAGTATTATTTTTACATCCAATAAATGCGGGATCTTTCAAGGTGGAAATTAGTTTTAGGCTCGGATTCAGATCCAGAGGATGCCATTGTATTAAATAATTCTCAAGATGAAGCGGATGAACTCTTAAATGCCATTTACGGAACTACTAAAAAACCTGGTTTTGGTCGTTCAAGTCATAAAATCCGCAAATGGTTGGATGCCATTCGACTTAAATTTCCATCCGATATCGTCCAAATCTTGCAGGAAGATGCTCTGACCCGGCAAGGAATTCAGGAAATGTTGCTCGAACCTGAACTTTTAGAAAAAATTGAACCTTCTTTAGAATTAGTAGCTGCTATCTTACAATTACAGCAACTTATGCCTGATAAAAGTAAGGCAGCTGCAAAATCACTCGTGCTAAAATTAGTTCGTGAAATTGAAAAAAAATTAAAATCCAGGCTACACCTTGCCGTACAAAGAGCCGTTCGACTCCATTCTAAAGCGGGTGACCCGAATAACAGTCAAATTGATTGGAAAAAAACCATCTACCGCAATTTAAAAAATTACCGGCCAGAAGTTAATACCATCATTCCAGATAAATGGTTTGGTTTTAAAAAAACACACCAACTTCCTCAAATTATTTTATTGGTTGATAAATCTGAATCAATGGTTCAAAGCATGATCTATGCTTCCATAAGCGGTTCGATTCTAGCTTCTTTGAAAAGTATCCAAACCCATTTGATTTTCTTTGATACTGAAATTACTGATCTAACAAATGCATACCAGGATCCGGTAGATATTCTATTCAGTGTTCCTTGTGGCGGTGGAACCGATATTGCTCGAGCCATGCAATACACACAACAACAGATCCGAAATGTAAAGGAATGCATTATTTTTTTGATCAGCGATTTGTATGAATATGGAAATAAAAATGAACTGTATGCAACTTGCCAGCAAATTCTACAAGGTGGAAGCAAAATTATAAGCTTACTAAGTTTAAGTGATGAAGGGACTCCAGATTACGATTTACAAATTGCAAAAAACCTGTCTGCTTTAGGCATTCCTTGTTTTGCTTGTCCGCCGGAAAAATTTCCCGACTTGCTTCCTCGTTATTTAAATGAATTTTAGACCGATCTAAACCTTGGTTTTTTCTTGCTCAAATTGAAATACCTTTGAGTACAATTTAAAAAATGAGTCTTATTGACCTTAGGGTACCCGCAATTGGAGAATCCATTTCAGAAGTGACCCTTTCTAAATGGCTAAAAGCAGATAACAGCATCGTAAATCTCGATGAAGCATTGTGCGAATTTGAATCCGATAAAGCCACTCTCGAATTTCCATCAGAAGCCAGCGGACGATTAATTCACAAAGCCAAGGAAGGCGAAGATTTAAAAATTGGTGCTTTGGTTGCACAAATTGATACAAGTGTACTAAACGAATCCATCTCTTTACCGGAAATTGAGAAAAAAGCAGTTAAAACTGAATTGCCTAAAGATCCAAAAGCAGAATCCTCGCATTATGCAAAAGGACTTGCATCTCCTTCGGCAGCCAAAATGATGGAGGAAAACAATTTAAAAACCGAACAAATTCAGCCTAGCGGTAAAGACGGGCGCATAACCAAAGCCGCTGTTATTCAGGGTCTGGAGTCTAAACAAAAAGCTGAAAAAATTAGTTCCAACATCCTGACAAATCCTGCTTTGTTTTCCAGAAATACTAGGGTAGTTAAGATGTCACGCATGAGGCGCAGCATTGCAAAACATTTAGTGGCTGCAAAAAATGAAACTGCCATGTTAACAACTTTTAATGAAGTGGACATGACGGCCTTGATGGAATTGCGCAGTCGATACAATGAAGAATATCTAAAACGCTATGGGGTTAAAATCGGATTCATGTCCTTATTTGCTAAAGCCTGTAGTGCTGTATTATTACAAATGCCTGAGGTAAATGCTCAACTAGTTGGTGAAGATTTAATTTACCATGATTTTACGGATATTTCCATTGCAATCTCAACACCTAATGGTTTAGTGGTTCCACCCATTCGCAATGTAGAATCTTTAAAATTTTATGAAATAGAATTACAATTAAAAAACCTTGCGGAAAAAGCTCGCAATAATAAATTGAGTTTAGATGAAATGAGTGGTGGTACCTTTACAATAACCAATGGAGGTATTTTTGGTTCCTTGATGAGCACTCCAATAATCAACGAGCCCCAGTCTGCAATTTTAGGCATGCACAGCATTAAAGACCGGCCAATAGCAATCAATAATCAGGTAGTGATTCGACCCATGATGTATTTAGCAATGTCTTATGATCATCGGGTTATAGATGGTTCGTCTTCAGTTACTTTTTTAGTGAAATTAAAAGATTTATTGGAAGATCCTGTGAAATTATTTTTAGAAATTTAATCCAACTGGAATGACTTTACAACAATTCTTCGAATGGGTCCAATTGAAGCCCATGTTCATTTTGTATTATTTTGGATTGTTCTTCTTGTTGACCTTATTGATCTGTGCGGTCGCAGGAAAAGATCTGCAAATGCCACCCTGGAATACTTTTTTATCCGGAATTATTTATGCAGTTTGTATTCCAGGAATTTTTCTATTACCCTTAATGTGTATTTCTTTTGTTTGAAAAAGAAGCATCCTTGAAACAGATTTATTATTGCAAGTATTACCAGTTTTTATGATGATTTTAACATTGTACATAATAAAACGAAATGTTGATTTAGATTATATCCCTGGTTTCGATCGACTCGGAAATTTGATGTGGATCATTGGAATTGTATTCAGTCTGATGTGGGTTATTGACCGAACACATCTTTATGCAATCAGTTTTGTGCCTTTCTATTATGTGTTGCTATTCTTGATTGGAGCCATTGTAATTATGCGCTTTTCATTCAAAAAAATGATTCGCTAATACCAGGAGTTAATTTCTTTTTTTTGATGCCTTTGCGCTTGGATTAAAATCGAGACAGGTTTGAATCCAAAATATCAAGTCTTGATCTTGATCGACTGCCGAAGGATGTACAAATAGATATCCCTTCATTGGTTTGCCTGTAAAATCCATCGGACGAACACCAGATTTTTTTAACAAAATAGGCTCTTGCTCAGGATCAATCCGACACATCAATTCATTTTTTACGATCCCTAGGCACATTTTATCATTGACCATAAAACACAGTCCCCCCATCATTTTTTTTGCTTGATAGTTTACAGCGTGTTGATCCAATGAAATTTGAATTCTCTCTGCTAAGGATTCATCATATGCCATAGTTACTTTTTAATACTCTGAAATTGAATATATTTTATAAGCCGCCCATCTTCCAGATGTTTCATTTCATAATGTGTTTTAAGCTGCAGGATGGCTGGAATTTCGGTTAGCTTATAAATATCATTAAAATGTTCCAAAATTTTATAATCCGTGCGGTTTTTCAATACCTCTAAAGTAAATTCATACAAAGTTTGATCATCTGTTTTTAAATGAAGCGTTGCATTAGGCTTCAATATTTTTTAATAGATATCAAGAAAAAAATCAGAAGTCAGTCTTTTTATTGATTTGCTATTTTTTAAAAACGGATCCGGAAATGTAATCCAAATTTCATCTACCTCCTCAGATCCAAAAAAATTAGAAATCAATTCAATTTTAGTTCGTACAAAAGCAATATTAGAAAGATTTTTTTGAATAGAATTCTTAGCACCTCGCCAAATACGTGCCCCTTTGATATCGATACCTATATAATTGCGTTCCGGATTCAGCTGTGCCATTCCAATACAATATTCTCCTCCACCACATGCCAACTCCAATACAAGTGGACAGTTCCTCTTAAAATAATTTGAATTCCAGCAAGCTTTAAAATCAACTTTTTGATTGACATTTTGGTATAATTGCACTTCTTTGAAACTGAAATTTTCAAATACATTAGGAAAAGATAAATTCTCAGAAAATTTTAACAGCTTATTACGCTTGCTCATAGTAAATTAAAAACTTAATAATTGATCCATCAACTGTTGGTATTGTTCAAGTTCATAAATCGGCTGACCCTTGGTTTTTTCAAATTGAATCAATCCATTTGGATCTTTTAAGAGGTGTTGCATTTTAATTGCATCTTTAGCATTGCAATTGCTGCTACCCTGAGGTCTTAAAATATAAACTGGGACTAAACTGTTTGGCAATACATCTGCAATTGTAAAATCATATTTCAATTCATAAGGGAGAATCAGTGCATTGAAGCGATCTCGCATCCAGCTTCGTAATGAAAAAACAGGATCCTCCAATATCAATAAACGACATGGATACATACTGGCTACATAACATGCTGAAGAAGCTGAAAAATCTTTTGCATAAATAATAATACTATCTTCCCGGTAGCGCTTTCGGATCCAATCCATGCTGGCCAATGCATCTTCTTGCAAGGTATTCTCATTAACCGAACCCTTTGCCTTTCCAAACCCTCTGAATTCAGGCATCAACACGTTAAGGTTTCTCTGCTGAAATTGTTCAATTAATACCAGATGCCGATCCAGATTGCCACCAGCACCATGCAATACCAGAACGATCCCCGATTCACTTTCATTGGGTTTAAAAAAGAGTGCAGGGATGCTCTGTTGATCCGGTAAACTGATCGTAACTTCTTCCAGTGATTTTGTGGCTTGAAACTTGTAATTACTGACACGCTCTGTCTTAAACAAAATCCCATTGATAAAAATATAGATTGACAGTACACCTACACAGTATAAAATAAGCAAGGTAGCTGCAATACTCAATATATTTTTAAATGTCCAGTTCATCCGTTGGCAAGGTACTTAAAAACACTGAAATCATAGGAAGCTATGCATACCCAAAATGTTAAAAACTTCTAAACGATAAATATACTTTTTATTAAAATTCCTTGGGGTCAATGACAAAAAATAGCAGACCTTTACATTGCTTAATACACATTTCAAACTCGAGCAAGAATTAATAAAACCATGCAGGAAACAGCCTTTGATTTTAAACGCGATGTCGTTGATCTTAGTTTTGAAAAACCCGTTTTGATTGATTTTTGGGCAGAATGGTGTGGCCCCTGCAAAATTTTAGGTCCGGTTTTAGAAGCACTTGAACAAGAAGACCTGGGTAAATGGGCTTTGGTTAAAATAAATACGGAAACTGAACCGGAAATTGCTGCTTATTTTAAAATCCAGAGTATTCCCAATTGTAAATTGATCTATGAAGGTAAACTGGTTGGTGAATTTACCGGAGCAGAATCGAAAACCAATGTTCAAAAATGGTTGGCTGATCAATTTCAAAAATTAAATTTGCCAGAAACCATTGATGCACAAAGTGATGATTATGAAACGCTGATTCAGGATTCAAATCAGTTTCCGGATCAGCAATTAATCCCTAAACTTGAACTCTTCTTATTGGGAAATCCAGATCATGAAGAAGCACAATTACTTCTAACAAAACATGAAATCTTTTTTAATCCGGAACATGCAATTCAAAGATTGCATGCAAAAAAGGATTTAAAAGAATATATAGATCATCTTGAAGATTTACAAACCATTTCCACTTGGGTTCAGTTAAATCCTAAAGTAAAACACCCTTTGCAAATCGCTAAACAAGAATTATTCTCTAATAATTTAACCGGATGTATCGAACAAATTATTGAGGGTTTGCAAAAAGATCCAAAATTTGAAAATGAATTATGTCGCAGAGTTGGTATAGCCTTATTTCATTTTTTAGGTAAACAACATCCGGTCACTAGGGAATACCGGAAACTTTTTGATATGAACATTTATTAATGTTGCAAAATTCTTTAGATTGAATTTTCCAAGTCTAAATGTTATTGGACTTATGTCAGGCACTTCAATGGATGGATTGGATATAGTCTGCGTAGAATTTACTTATACAAATCGTTTAAATTACCGTGTAATTGCAAGTCAAACCCTTGCCTATACACCTGAGTGGAAATCCAAACTCTCAAATGCATATCACCTAAATGATTCCCAATTAGCTATGTTAGATCTAGAATACGGAATCTGGCTTGGAATCAAGGTAAATGATTTTATTAAAACAAAAAACCTATCAGCCCATTTGATTGCATCCCATGGACATACCGTGTTTCACCAACCAAAAAACAAAATCAGTTTACAAATCGGAAATGGACAAAAGCTATTTGAACAGACAAAAATACCGGTAGTAAATAATTTTAGACAACAAGATGTGATGTTGGGCGGACAAGGTGCACCCTTGGTTCCAATGGGGGATGAACTCCTTTTCTCTGAATTTAATTATTGTTTAAACCTTGGTGGCTTTTCAAATATCTCATGGAATCATTCCAATCAACGCAGAGCTTGCGATTTGAGCCCTTGCAATATTCTTTTGAATGCAATATGCCAACGCATTAAAATAGACTATGACAATCAGGGATTGTTGGCGACTAAAGGAACCATACTTAAAGAACTGCTCAACAAATGGAATGCCATTCCATTTTACACACAAGCTCCTCCCAAAAGCTTAGGACGTGAATGGTTTGAACTAAACTTTTTATCTGATATTCAAAATACCAATTACAAGGTAGAAGATTTGTTAGCTACTGCGGTTCAACATATTAGTTTTCAAATTAATCAATTCATCCAACACACTCAGCTAGAAATTTCAGCAATAAATACGCATCCAAAACAATTAACGTGTTTGGTTACTGGAGGTGGAGCTTACAACCAGTATTTGATGAAGCAATTACAAGAAAATTCAATAATCGGATTGAACTATGTACTGCCAAATAACGAACTTATTGATTTTAAAGAAGCCATTTTGTTTGCACTCTTAGGCTATCTCCGTTGGAATGAAAAAATCAATGTATTAGCTTCTGTAACAGGTGCAATTAAAGATCATTGCAGTGGAGATGTTTATACCAATTGAGTGTGACTTGCCAAATTGTATAAATATTCAGGTTTAAAATCTGCTCCATTTGGCCATGCGATCGTCCAACTATTCAAACTGAATTTTTTAAAATAAGCTAAATCCTTTAATGGTTCATAAATAACACCATTCAACGAATTACTTAAATCAACGACCCCTTCAGTATCATCATTGAAAACCAGTTTAATTTTAAAGGCAGATTTATATTCTGCTTTTACAATCCAAAAGATGCTCATAGTGTGAATTTTAATTTCTGGAAATTGCAGACAATTTTCTCAAATTTAATCATTTTAAACCACATTTTAAATTTAATAGGAGTTAAGATGCTCCTAACACCATTTTAAATGGAGCAATTCAATCAGTTTAATCAATTTTATGAGCTTGGTGAATGTTGTTATATTTGCACAAATATCAATTGTATTATATGTGTAAGATTCCGGGAAAAATAAGTTTAGTAACAGGAGGAAGCCGTGGCATTGGTGCAGCCATCGCAGAAAAACTAGCTAAAAACGGTTCGCATGTTGCCATCACCTATGTGTCATCTCCGGATAAAGCTCAGGAAGTCGTTCAACGTTGTGAAGCATTTGGTGTTAAAGCCAAAGCATATCAATCCAATGCAGCCATTTATACAGAAGCCGAACAATTGATTCAACAAGTTATATCAGATTTTGGCGGACTGGATGTCCTTGTAAATAATGCAGGCATAACCAAAGACAATTTAATCTTAAGAATGACTGAAGAACAATGGGATCAGGTGATTACCACCAATTTAAAATCCTGTTTTAATCTTACAAAACACGTTGCCAAACAAATGATGAAATCCCGAAGTGGTTCAATCATAAATATTTCTTCAGTTGTTGGTGAATTTGGAAATGCAGGTCAATCCAATTATGCAGCCTCTAAAGCCGGCATGATTGGATTTACAAAATCCATGGCTAAAGAATTGGCATCGCGCAACATCCGATGCAATGCCATTGCACCTGGATTCATCGAAACTGAAATGACCCATGTGCTGGATGAAAAAACCAAAGAACTCTTTCTTAAAAACATTCCATTAGGCAGACTGGCTCGACCCGATGAAGTGGCCGATGTTGTTACATTCCTTGCTTCCGAACAATCAAGTTATGTTACCGGACAAGTAATTAGCGTGTGCGGAGGCTTGAATATATAATTACGAATTACGAGGGATCAATTACGAAGGAAAGAAATTAATTCGTAATTCGTAATTGATCATTCGTAATTTCCACAAAACTCCAAGCTTCAGGCTTTGCATTAAATAAAATTTTTGTTTTGGCCCAGGTCGTTTTAAATAATTCTGATTGTCGATACGATTCAAGATCGTTTACAGAGTTCCATTTGCTAAGCGTTGCTAGAATAGATGGATTGCGATCTTCTTGCAATAATGATAATTCAATACAACCCTTACTTTGACGAATGAGTGGTGCAGCTTCGTTAAAAATTGCAATGAATTCTTGCAACTGTTCTTCAGGAAATGACATTTTGACGATGCGAAGAATCATGTGAAACAATTTAGTAAGTTCAAAAATAAATCATTGTTTACATCTCAAACTCAAATTAATTAGAATTGTATTGATTCATCCCTGATTCGAACCTGTTCGCAAGGATTTTGGCAATTATGGTAGTTATTCCAGCTATTATGAAAACTAAACAATTAATTAATACTATATTAATTTACCCAGCAATTTAATTAATCAGTCGATTTTGTAAGGACGCTGTTTGGGGCTGACATTTGAAATGAGCTCATTATTGCAATTTTTCAAGGTCTGCATAGTAGATTTGTAAATCCAGAAAATACCAACTAAATTTGTAACACATTATTCCTAATACCAAAATCCTAACTATTTGTCACAAAGTGAAATCATCCTAACCGTCGAAAATGTCGATCCGGTTGCCTTGTTTGGAGAAAACAACAATAAACTCAACCTCATTCGAAAATCCTTTCCTGAAACCACCATTACGTCTCGGGGTTCCCTGTTAAAAATCATCGGTAAGAAAAAAGATACCCAGGCCATTAAGGAAAAAGTTGAATGGATGGTTAAGCTTTTAAAAGAACGCAAAGAACTTAGTTTGCAGACCGTTGAAGAATTGCTTTTGGGTGAAAATCCCTTTCAACAAGTCGCAACACCCCAGGAAAGTAAAATGGTGTTGGTACATGGGCGCGATGGACGCGTCATATTTGCAAAAACAAAAAACCAACAACTCCTCGTTGAAGCCAGTTCGCAAAACGATGTTGTTTTTGCCATTGGCCCTGCCGGTACCGGTAAAACCTATACAGCAGTTGCTCTTGCAGTCCGCGCACTTAAAAACAAGGAAGTTAAAAAAATCATTTTAACCCGTCCGGCAGTAGAAGCCGGCGAAAGTTTAGGTTTTTTACCCGGAGATCTGAAAGAAA
The DNA here is from genome assembly GCA_016712145.1 of Saprospiraceae bacterium. Classification (NCBI taxonomy): domain Bacteria; kingdom Pseudomonadati; phylum Bacteroidota; class Saprospiria; order Saprospirales; family Saprospiraceae; species Saprospiraceae bacterium. Next base: position 2,673,622 of record JADJRO010000001.1, on the reverse strand, counting down.
AAATAGACCCCTACCTGCGTCCACTCTATGATGCTTTGGATGACATGATCCCTGCTGAGCGACTCCAACACTTTATGGAAACCCGCGTTATTGAAATTGCCCCATTGGCTTTTATGCGTGGACGAACCCTCGATCATGCATTTATCATTTTGGATGAAGCCCAGAATTGTACTCCATTACAGATAAAGATGTTCCTGACTCGTTTAGGTCCCTCTGCTAAATGCATCATTACAGGTGATTTATCCCAAATTGATTTGCCATACAACCAAATTTCCGGATTGCGTCAGGCAACCAGGTTGCTGCAAAATATATATGGCATCACCAGTATTTTTCTGACCCGTGACGATGTAGTTCGACATCGTTTAGTCAAGGATATATTAAAAGCTTATGAAAAATCTGACAAAGCAAATCGCAGATCTGATGAAGAAGAATAAAAACTCGCTTTTATCCTTGTGTTTACTTTTACAAATTTCTATAAATGCACAAACGGTTTTACGAGTAGGACCCGGACAAATTTATACTAACCCAGTTCAGGCTGCTGCAGTTGCAAAACCCGGAGACACCATATTAATTTATCCGGCTGTTTACACCGGAGCTTTTTTATTGAAAATCTAAAAGGAACGCATGAAAAATGGATTACACTGAAAGGATTAATCAAAGAACAGGTCATATTTCGTGGTGGATCTGAATCCATGCATTTTACAGATCCCAATTACCTGCGCATTTCAGATTTAACCATCGAAAGACAAACTGGCAACGGGATGAATATAGATGATGGTGGAACATTTAATACCGTGGCCAAGCAAGTGATTGTTGAAAATTGTACATTTCAGGACATGGCTGCAAGTGGAAACAACGATATGTTGAAACTTTCAGGATTGGATTCCTTTAACATCACAAAATGCAATTTTATTAATGGTTCTGCTGGTGGATCCGGAATTGATATGGTTGGTTGTCATGCAGGCAAAATCAACAAAAATACGTTTACAAATCAAGGCAGCAACAGCATTCAGATGAAAGGTGGGAGTTCAAATCTCCATATAGAAGCAAATTATTTTATAAACGGTGGACAACGTGCATTAAATCTTGGCGGCAGTACAGGAGCTGCTTTTTTCCGGCCGGCTGGAGCTGATTACGAAGCAAAAGATCTATTGGTAAGTGCCAATATATTTGAAGGCGCTTTTACTCCCATTGCATTTGTTGGTTGCCGCAATGCGCAGGTGATCAATAACACCATCATACGGCCTCAAAACTGGATCATGCGCATTTTACAAGAAAGCAGCGACACCAGTTTTTACAAATCATGTGCAAATAATACATTTAGTAATAATATCGTAGTCGTTACAAATAGTTTATCGACTGATGTCAACGTGGGTCCTTATACTTCACCAGCCAGTTTTACATTTTCAAATAATTTGTGGTATCATTTAGATCGAAGCAATTGGACCGGACCAAATTTACCTAAACAAGAAACAAATGGCATTCGACAACAAAACCCCTTATTTGTTGATCTCAACAACAAAAATTATCATTTGCAAACCAATTCTCCAGCTATAGCAAAAGGTATAAGTTATCCAGGGGTACTATTTGATTACGAAGGTAAATATTTTAAAAATCCACCAGCCATTGGTGCATATGAAACCGGAATTATCATCTTCAATAAAGATTTAAACAAATTGGATTCCATTCATTGGGCTTACAATTCAAACAATCGGACTATTTCGATTTTTAATATTCAACATGTATGTCAAATACAACTGCTTGATATGAATGGAAACTTTTTAAAATGCTTTAATAATTGTTCCAACCAAATCCATTTGGATGTAATGGATTTTATTCCAGGTTTGTATTTTATCCAACTTATCAATCAGAAAGAGCAAAAGTTTATTAAGTTATTGATTCATTGATTTGGAGGAATTTGGAATTCATTTATTCAATAAAAGGTGCTAAGTAGAATCGTTTTAATTTTTGTTTGAAGTGTTAAATTTAAAACGATCATCAAAAAATAGTTATTCATCTTCCTTTAGAATAGAATTTATTTAGTGAATACCCATCAACGAGGTCTATTTATCCTGGCAGCCATGCTCTGCCTGACTCCATACATTCAGCCTCCGGTTGCACTCTTAATTGGAATTATTTGTGCACAGACCCTTCATCACCCTTTTCCAGAAATGAATTCCAAAATAATCTCCTGGCTACTAAAAACTTCAGTCGTCGGTTTGGGTTTTGGCATTAATTTATATCAAGCAATTCAAGCCGGAAAAGAAGGTTTCCTATTTACAATTTGCTCTATAAGTTTAACAATCTTATTGGGTTGGATACTATGTCGTTGGACTAACATGGAATCCAAAACTTCTTATTTGATTTCTTGTGGTACAGCAATTTGTGGAGGCAGCGCCATCGCTGCCATTTCTCCCATAATCAATGCCAACGAAAAACAAATGAGTATCTCATTAGGTACCGTATTCATTTTAAATGCAATTGCGCTGTTGATCTTTCCGGTAATAGGACACTATTTAAACATGAGTCAACACCAATTCGGACTTTGGTGTGCCGTGGCCATTCATGATACCAGTTCGGTAGTTGGGGCAGCTGTAAAGTTTGGAAACGATGCCCTCCAAGTAGCTACTACAGTAAAATTAGAACGTGCATTATTTATTATACCACTTTCTGTTTTCACAATACTAATCACCAAACAAGCGACAAAAAAAATAAAATTTCCATACTTCATCGGTCTGTTTACTGTTTCCATTTGTATTGCACATTATTTTCCTCAATTCGACAAAGCATATACTTTGATCGTTTGGTTGGCAAAACGCGGACTTAACTTAAGCTTATTCCTAATTGGATCAGGACTGAGCTTGGAAACTATTAAATCAGTTGGTCCAAAGCCATTTGTACAAGGATTAATTCTATGGTTAATCATTAGCATGATCTCGCTGCTATTTATTATTAAAACTTGATTTCAATCAAATATTTAATAGTATTCAGGTATGCTGTTCTTTGATATAAAATAAGTTATGGGACGCTTTGTAAAATATTTTTTACTTAAATCTATTAGTAATTTTCCAGAAATTCTGTTTCTTAGCGATGAAAATTGCCTTAATTTTATAAACCGAAAATTATTTTTACCCAATGATTTCTAATCTTAAACCCGTTTATTTGTTAGGCTTAGGAATCCTAAGCATTTCATTGGCTCACATGAATGTTTCAATGGATCTTGCAGGATGGATTGCTTGTGTTCCATTTTTAGTCTATCTGCGACAAACTAAAGGGGCTAAATCAAAATGGTTGTTTGTAGTTGGACTCATCGCGGCCTGGTCTGTATGCATTGCAAAAATTGTCTCTCCACCAATACCGTTTGCAATGATCTTTTTATTTTCCATACCCATCAGTTTATTTCAGTTGCCCGCATATTTAATTTGGGATCATTACAAAGACCGTTCCTGGGCTTTGCTTCTGTTTCCGTGTGTGCTGGTCATCATGGAATGGATTCAATACAGTTTTACACCGTTTGCGAGTTGGGGTGTTGCAGCTTATACCCAATCACACAGTTTAAACATTATGCAAAGCCTTTCAATCTTTGGAATGCCCGGATTAAGTTTTCTTATTTATTGGGTGAATGGTTCATTTGCAGAATGGCTTGTGAAAAAAACTACTACAAAACTTAGTTTTGAATTTCCACTTACCCTCCTTCTGTGCTTGCTTTTATTTGGTTCTTTACGATTTGAATTAAATAAAGCAAAATCTAAAGAAATGATCAAAGTTGCAGCTATAGGAACGGATTCTGATGTAGGAGGTTATCCGTTACCTTCAAAAGAACGCAATGATTCCGTCAAACAAAACTTATTTCAGCGCAGCACATTAGCTGCTCAAAATGGAGCCAAATTGGTTGTATGGAATGAAGCAGCAACATTCATTTTACCAGACGAACTTCCACTGTGGACCGATTCCCTTTCTGAGTTGTCAAAGCGACTGGAAGTTGCATTGGTTGCTGCTTTTATTATCCCATTTTCGGATTCTCCCATTCAGTATAAAAACATCTATTTATTCTTTGACAACAAAGGCAATTTACTTTATACTTACAATAAACATCAACCCGTTCCTGGCGAGCCTGCAGTAAAAGGAGAAGAACCATTAAAAGTCTTTAACATTTCAGGAGTCAAAACGTCTGCGGTAATTTGTTATGATTATGATTTTCCATACCTGGCAAAAGCTTATGGTGATTTAGATGCAGATCTCATAGCGGATCCATCTTCAGACTGGAGAGGCATTGATCCGCTCCATTCAAGAATGGCTGCATATCGTGCAGTAGAGCAGGGCCATTCCATAATTCGTTCTACAAGATTTGGCATGTCCGCAGCGATCAGTCCGTATGGTGAATTTCTTGCTCAAATGAGTAGTTATGACATCCACGACAAAGTGATGATGGCTCACCTACCAGCTCAGGGAGTCAAAACCATTTACAGTGTGATTGGCGATGCATTGGTCTATTTGTGTTTTGGATTTGTCTTTTATTTCTTTTACAAACAAAGAAGCAAGATTTAATCGTCAAGGGATATTAGTAGATAGTTATAGGAGGCTTCAAAAAAAAACGAAAAAATTGAACTAAGTTTAAAAATTCAGGTTGTTCTTTCGGACAACTTTTATTACCTTTGCAGCTGATGAGCAATAGTAAGGTTAGAACGATCTATATCTTCAAAGAGTACTTTCCTAACTTCTAAAATAAGCAAAGTCAAAAAGTAAAAGAGAAGATTATATGGACCTTTAAGCTAATTGAACAAATAGAACAAGTCCCAGAAGAATATTTCAAACATCTTGAAGGAACTAATGGACTTTATGAAATAAGAATTAAACTTGGAAGCAATATTTTTAGAATCCTTTGTTTTTTTGATAAAGGCAAGATTCAAGATTATTGTAATAGGCAATGGCTTCCAAAAAAAGTCCCGTAAGACTCCAAAATCAGAAATTCAAAAAGCTTACAAAATAAAAGATGAATATGAAAAAGATGAATAATGTAAAATCCTTAGATCAATTTGTGAATGAACAATATGGCAAGAAAGGAACTCCAAAAAGAGATAAGCTTGAAAAAGGGTATGAATCATTCAAGCTTGGAGTCATATTGCAACAAGCAAGATTAAAAAAAGGACTAACTCAAGAAGAATTAGCCAATAGATGTGGTACTAACAAAGGCTACATTTCCAAAATTGAAAATGATATCAAAGAGGTTAGAATTTCTACGTTACAAAAAATTGTTGAAATGGGCCTGGGCGGTCAACTTAACCTTTCTATAAAACTTTAAGAAAACAACACCCGCATAAGAAGTCTCCTCTAACATGAGATTAATGCAAGCAGCGCAAGAATTTTTCATTCAAGAAAAATCCATAAATTAGGTCTAGGTTTGAGACTTTTTGCTATCATCTAAAAATGCTCTGCCAGCATCAATCTCTGAACCGTATGCGCGAAGATTCAACGATACTTCGCCTATGCCCAATAGATATTGGTTCAAAGTTTTACGTTCCTCCTTTATCCAATTTTTAAAAAAATACTATTTTTGCTAGCATGAACAATCCAATTGACCTAAATTACTCCACATACTGGCAGCGCCTCCGGTATTATTTTTCCATTGCACCAATGGAATTGAAAGTATTCTTTGCTTTTTCAATAATAACTGTACTCACATACTTGATTGTTATCTTATTTTTTAACAGTATACTTAGTGAGTCTTTAAAACCAATTGTTGGAAATAATATATTTATTCCGTATTTATTGACTTGTAGTTTTATAGCTGAAAGTATGGCAGGAAAAAGCTTTCTACATCCAAATCTAAGATCCAACTATACTTTAGTTATATTTCTTCTCATTTATACAGCATTTAAAATTTATGATTTTGTGGCATGGAATGGTGAAGATTTTGGAAACCCATATCTTATGAAAAATGAAGGTCAACCGGTTTGGACTATTCTGATTCCTGCTTTCTGGATTTTAGTGTTGTTGTCTCCTAGAATTAAAAAATATTATCAGAACTTAAGGCTTGCATATGAAAAACTTTAATTGAGTTTTTCCTAGCATTTCAAGATTTAAAATAAAATGAATTAAATTCCAAATAGTTTACCAGTCCCTGGATTGTTGGCCCTTTAATTTATTAATTCCATTAAATTCCAAAGTATAAACTACTCCTACAAACAACATTAAAATAACCAGCGAACCGAATTGCCTAAACCAGAAACTCAAATCCATCAGTGCATAGACCTTTGGGATTGCTATACTGATTAAAACACAAACGATGAGGTAACTACTCATCCTCCATAATTTATACGGTATCGGAAAATACTTTTGTCCCTGATAATACGACATTGCACAAATAAATAAATAGCAAGCAAGATTTGCATATGCTGCCGAAGCATTGCCTAAATAAGGGATTAAAATAATGTTTAATAAGATCATTAAAAGCATTCCTGAAAAACTAATCCAGGCAGCCAGATAATTTTTATCTGCCAATTTATACCAACTTGAAAAATTAGAATAAATCCCTGCAAATATGTTGGCAAGTAATAAAATATTAATTAAAAATAATTCGCCCCGAAAATTCTTATCGAGCAAGTATGCAAACAGATCGCGGTATAATACAGTAAACAAATACACAAAACTGCAACTGATGACAAAATACAAGGACAAACGAGCGAAATCTGTTCTGGAATGCTCAGCATGTTTGTGCCTGAAAAAAAATGGCTCCGCTGCATAATTAAATGCAGTGACAAATAAATTCATAATAACCGCCAGTCTCGCAGCTGCATTGTACGTACTGCTCTTGTCCAGATTTTCCAGAATACTTCCCGGCAAAAAATACTTTAACAAACTGGTTGCACCGTATTGGATAATAATAAATGAAAAACTCACAATGACTAATGGACTTGCATAGCGCATTACTTGCTTAGCCATTGTCCAATCTGCTTTCTGAAAACTTTCCCTGATTTCTGGAATCAAAAAGACAAAACTGATCATCGAAGCAATGAGGTTAGCCAGCAACACATATTTTAATTGTTCTGCCGGACTTCCGGCAAAATAGCTAACCATGCCAATGACTAAAATAACATTTAATAAAATGCTGGATAATTTAATCCAAGCATATCGTTGCGCTTGTTTTTGATAGCGAATTTTCGAAAAGGGAAGTGCACTGATAACATCTAAAACACAAATCCATGCTGCCAAATAGATATGCATTCGCAAATCAGGATAATTCAATAATGTTTCTATAGGTTCAATAAAAAGATAAACACCTGCTATAAAAATAATACAAGCAATAAAAACAACCTGACTGGCTAATGGATAAATCTTTGTCTTTGAATCTTCATCTGATACAAATCGGAAAAAAGTAGTTTCCATTCGTAAACCTAAAATTCCAAGAAACAAGGCAATAAAAAAATAGATCTCTGTATAAATTGAAAAGTATGCACGATTATCAGAAAAAACGCTGGTAAGGAAATTTGTGACCAATAAAAAATTAATCAATCTTCCCAATGAATAACTCATTCCATAGATAAGTGTTTCCTTTGCCAGAGATCTCAAACTTGTCATAATACAAAGGTCATAAAAATCAATCGAATACATAGTACGAAAAGGCATATTTATTGTTTTAGCTCAGATCCTTTATTTTTACATTTCGGAGAATGTTATGGTGGATATTAATTTATTAAAGCAAATTTGTTCTTATCCGGGTGCTCCGGGTTTTGAACATGCCATTCGCAGTTTTTTAAAAGATCGCTTGGTTAACTATTGTGATGATTTGCAAATCGATCCAATGGGTAATTTAATTGCTTTTAAAAAAGGACGAACCGACCATAAACTGATGATTTCAGCACATATGGACGAAATTGGCTTCATTGTCCAACACATCGATGAGGAAGGCTTTATCCGCTTTCTGCCTTTGGGTGGATTTGATCCAAAAACATTGACAGCTCAACGAGTAATCATACATGGGAAACAAGATGTTATTGGAGTCATGGGATCAAAACCCATACATTTAATGACACCGGATGAACGTTCCAAGGCCCCTTTATTAAAAGATTATTTTATAGATACCGGTTTGGAAAAATCAGTACTACAATCTTTAATTTCCGTTGGAGATCCGATCACACGCGAACGCGAATTAATTCAAATGGGTAAGTGCATTAATTCAAAATCATTAGACAACCGAATTTCTGTTTACACCTTGGTTGAATGTTTGCACAGTCAGGAAAAAACAATACCAGAAACGGATTTGTATTTTGTCTTTACCGTTCAAGAAGAACTCGGATTGCGTGGTGCAAAATCAGCAGCACATCGCATCGCACCAGATTATGCAATAAATGTAGATACAACCATAGCCTTTGATGTGCCCGGTGCTCAACCACATGAAATGGTAACAAAACTAGGTCATGGCGTAGCTATTAAGTTATTTGACAGCAGTGTGATTCCAGATATTCGCATGGTTAATTTTTTAAAAGACTGTGCTTATAAATCAGATATTAAATGGCAGGCCGAATTATTGACTGGAGGTGGAACAGATACAGCTGCTGTACAAACTTCCGGAAATGGTTGCATTGCAGGTGCAATATCAATACCAACCAGGCACATTCATCAAGCCATCGAAATGGTTCATGAAGAGGATGTGTATGCTGCTTTAAATTTGTTGAATTCAGCCATTCGGAATTTAACAAGTTTTAATTTCAATTTTTAAACAAACGAAAAATTAAATAGAAAATTATGTGGCATGAACACAACAACAAACTGGAAGCACGATTAGAATTCAGAGATTTTGGTGAAGCATTTGCCTTTATGACAGAAGTAGCATTTCAAGCTGAAAAATTAAATCACCATCCAATATGGACCAATTCCTGGAATATTGTTGATATCACGTTGACAACACACGATGAAGGAGATACCATTACCGAAAAAGATCATCGAATGGCCGGTGAAATAGATCGAATTTATAAAAAATATACAAAGTAATTTGATTTCTTAAGCATGCCCTTCACCAACGAAAGTAAATTGCCGCTGTCTGGCGTTTCTATTTTTGCGCAAATGACTGCAGCTGCTATTCGCAATCAGGCAATTAATTTAGCTCAAGGATTTCCCAATTTTAGTCCACCATCGGAATTATTTGAATTTCTTAACGAAGCAGTAAGCAATGGATACAACCAATATGCAGCAATGCCCGGATTGGATTTGTTGCGAAATCAAATTGCTCAACGAATTCAACGTGATTATCAATTTAATGCAAACCCGGATACAGAAATCACGGTAACAGCAGGTGCAACTCAAGCAATCTACACGATCATTTCGAGTATCATCCAACCGGGAGAAAAGGCACTTATATTCGAACCAGCTTATGATTCGTACGGTCCTTCTGTTTTGGTCAATGGTGGCATTCCTGTTTATTTGCGTTTGGAATTACCTGATTTTAAAATTCCCTGGGATGAATTGGAAACCATTTTGAAAAAGGAAAAAATAAAAATTATTCTGATTAATAATCCGCACAATCCTGCCGGTCGGATTTTAACAGCGGAAGACATTACACGCATTCATCATCTCACCAAAGATTTAAATACTTTAATTATATGGGATGAAGTGTATGATCTGTTGATATTCGACCAACTTAAACATCAAAGTGCTTTGTTGTATCCAGAATTAATGGATCGTTCGGTCATTGTTTTTTCAATGGGTAAAACGTTACACAATACCGGTTGGAAAGTAGGCTATACCATAGCCAATCCCAAAATCACCGATGAAATTCGAAAACTCCATCAATTCACCGTTTTTTCAGTCAATACACCAGCCCAATATGCGATCGCAAAATTTATGGAAACTCAATCCACATTTTTTAATTCGCTTCCTGCATTTTACCAAGAAAAACGAGATTACTTTTTCCAAAAAATGAAAGTGCTTCCATTCAATTGGCTTTCCTGTGAAGGTTCTTATTTTGCATTGGCCGATTTCAAACACCTGAGCAATCTGAGCGACCGTGAATATGCTATGGAACTCGTTGAAAAATATAAGGTAGCTGCCATTCCACTCTCTCCTTTTTATCATGATGGCTTTGATCCAAAATTACTCCGATTCTGTTTTGCTAAAACTAATGATACCATTGATAAGGCAGCAAACCAATTACGAATTACGAATGATTAATTAGGCATTCGTAATTCGTAATTGAAAATTCGTAATTGAATGAGTAGCGTGGGGGAGGGTTGAACTCCCGACCTTGTGATTATGAATCACACGCTCTAACCAGCTGAGCTACCACGCCATCAATTCGGATACGTCTAAGCCTTTTATAGGGTTAAACGCTTTATAAACCTGTAATAATCAGTCCTTTGTAAAACATTTGCTACAAAACGGGTTGCAAAAATAGGGGTTTTTGTGAATTTTCTTTAATTTAAACGTGACAATCCTGCTTTGGCTTTTTGGTGGATGGATCGTTGGTATTGATCCGGTTGTGTCCCTAATGCTTTTTGATAATATTGAATGGCCTCTTGTTTTTTACCTTGATTCTCATAAATGATTCCTATTTGCAATAACGCATTGCAACTCATGTAAAATGTATTGCTTGGATCAAATTGCAATACATCTTCAAATTGATGGATTGCTTCTTTAAAGTTTTGTTGCAGCTGAAAAATTCTACCGAGGCGGTAGGCATATTCCAATTTTAATTGAACGTTTTGATAATAGGTATTTTTAAAAGGAGCCAAAACCTCTAAGGCTTTATCAGGAAAATTACCATCTGTTAGCAATCGGGCTCTCAATAAAATGGAATCGGGGATCACTCCAGATTTTGCTTCAAAATAGGCTTGCTTATCTTCATCTAATTGTACATTTCCTCGGTTCAAACATTTTGTAATGTGCAATCGGTACATTCCAATATTTCCCCGCATGCGTGAACACCATGCCAACTTTTGATAACTTTCTTTAAGATGATTTTGTCCCTTATAAACTTGTAGGTATTGATAAAAACTTGCTTCTGCACTAAAGTCAAGTTTATTCAATTTACATAAACCAAGTAGATAATGCAAATAAGGAAATTGATCGCGTTCATAAATTGGTAAGGATTGCAAAATATTAATTGCAGCATCTGTATAACCACATCGAATGGCTAATCTGGATTGTACATAAGCATATAAGGGATTGGGATCTGCATATCCCATTTTCTTAACCCAATACGCATAGGCGATTTCTGGTTTGTTTTCCAGATAGGCCGTGATAAATGCCAACGCTGCATAGGATTCTTCTAAAAAAAGATCTTGGGTCTGCTCTGCATATTTAATAAATTTCTCTAATTCTTGTTTACCCTGTACGATTTGTCCTTTCAGTCCGATCAATCGGGCCGCCCACTTGTAGGTATCTGGAATTCCTGCTAATAGAGCATGCAGAATTCCTAAAGATTTATAACTGTAAATAAAATCAGGAAATTCTTGGATATTTTTTTCCAAGAGCGAGGATGCACTATAAAAATCTTTAAACCCTGAAAATTGTTCGCCTGATTTAAACGACATCATTGCGCTGTGCAATAAGAGTTCGGATTCTAAAAATCGTCGCCACTGAATTGGCAATTCTGATTTCTTTACTGATTCAATAAATTGATCCCGTTGCAGATTCAATGTTTTGGAATCAATCCATTCTTCCAAAATAAAAAAGCGATAAAAACGTAAACTGCTGCGAAGTAATAAATACGCATTGTTCGCTAAACTGTCTGAACTTGCATCTAAATGCATTTTTGCTTTTGAAAGTTCTAATGAAATAATTTGACGGTAAATGGATTTTACCTTAGGACTAAATACACAATAGGCTTGTGAATGAACTGAAAGCGATCCAATAAATAATAAAAAGTAACTTAAGGCAAACCGGCAGATGCTGCTCAGGTTCATAATACCTTATGAAAATTCCTAGCCTTCAACTTCCATGATCTGGTCATCGACCAAAACGCGTCCACAATGTTCGCAGGCAATGATTTTCTTACGCAGGCCAATTTCGAGTTGAACTTGAGGTGGCACTTGGTTAAAACATCCACCACAGGCATTTCTTTTAATGGGTACCACTGCCAAACCATTGCGGTATCTTTTCCGAATGTTGTTATAGGCAATCAACAAACGAGATTCTATGACTTTTCTGAATTTTTCAGATTTCTTACTCAGGGTAGCTTCCTCTTTTTCAGTTTTTTCAATGATTTTACCGAGTTCCTCCCGTTTTTCTTCCACTTCCTTCTGCTTTCCTACAAAACGTTCTTTAACTCCTTCTAAAGAAGCTTGTTTTAATTTTATTTGCTCTACCATTTCTTTAATTTTCTTCTCAGAAAGTTGAATTTCAAGACGTTGTAGGTTAATTTCCTTATTCAAAGCATCATATTCACGGTTATTTTTAACCCCGTTCAGCTGCTTTTCATATTTTTTGATGTTTTCTTCATATTGTTTGATGTTTGTCTTATGGTTGACATGGTCTTTCTCCATGTCCACAATAGAAGACTCCAATTTGGTGATCCGGGTGGTCAACCCAGCGATTTCATCTTCCAAATCACTTACAGCCACAGGTAATTCACCTTTAACGATATGAACCTGATCAATTTCAGAATCAATTTGTTGAAGCTCATATAACTGCTTCAATTTCAAGCCAATAGATATTGTTGCCGGTACAGTTGCTTTAGACATAATTAATAATATTGGATTGGATTTGTATTAATTTTCGTACAATGGGTCGCAAAATTACGGAATTTTTGTGAAATTAGCCCGTATAAAAGTTCAATTGTAAATTGCTCACTTTCAAAATGTCCGATATCGGCCAAAATGATCTGGTCATTGGATTCAAAAAATTCATGGTATTTCAAATCAGCCGTAAGAAAGAGGTCCGCTCCCTTAGAAATAGCTTCCTGAATTAAAAACGAGCCCGCACCACCACAAACTGCAATACGCTGGACCATTGGCTTTATAATTGCACTGTGGCGAATTGTGTGGCACTGCATTCGCACTTTCAGACTGTCTAAAAAATCATAACTCGCTACCGGCTTTTTAAATTCACCCAAAACACCGCTTCCTATCATTGTTTGAGTGTCTTTAGGTTTAAGTATTTCAAGATTTTTCAAGCCAATACGCTGGGCAATTTTCTCATTCACCCCATGGGTCAATACATTGTCCAGGTTGGTATGGATGGCATACAGTGCAATGTCATTTTTTATAGCTTTTATGAGTGCCTTTTCAACATAATGAGATCCATTAATTTTTTTAAGACCATAAAATAAAATCGGATGATGACTTACAATTACATTGCATTTTAAATCAATTGCTTCCTGAATCACCGCTTCTGTACAATCCAATGAGCACAGTACGCCTTTAATTTCCATTGCAGGGTTTCCAACAATCAAGCCACTGTTGTCATAGGCTTCTTGCAACTGGATTGGAGCGATGCTCTCTAAGTACTCGGTTAGTTCATGTACAGCCATTAGGATTGGTTTTTAATTTTTTCTTCAATGGAAGTTGTTGAAAATCCATTGTAAAACGGCAATGAGTATACATGCCCACCCTGTTGTATCACAAAATCCGATCCAACAATTTGCTTTACATCCCAATCACCTCCTTTCACCAATACATCGGGAACAATGAATTGAATTAATTGCAAAGGGGTATCTTCTTCAAAAACGATGACAGCAGAGACACATTCCAATCCTGCCAGTACATATGCACGGCTTTGTTGAGGATTGATCGGTCGTTGAGGTCCTTTTAACCGGCTCACCGACGCATCTGCATTCAATCCTACTATTAACCGATCTCCTAAATTGCTTGCTTCATTCAAATAGCGTACATGGCCTTCGTGCAATATGTCAAAGCAGCCATTCGTAAATACCAGTTTCAATCCTTCTTTTCTCCATTTTGAAATTAATTCCAAAACAGCAGTGTCTTGTAATATTTTAGAATCAGGTTTGCGCATTTGAAACGGATGTTTTATTAAACCAACTGATGGCAATTAAAGATACAAAACCAAAAATGATTAAAGCAAAAAATTGTCCGAATGCAAATGCAATGTTTGCAAAAGAAAATGAATCTGCTTGATTCAATCCGTACAATCCAAGCCCAATGATAACCATAAAATGATAGGTTCCCATGCCTCCTGGAGATGGAATAAATACACCAAAACTACCAAATACATAAACCACAAGTATTTGAATAAGACTTAATTCAGATGTCGGGCCATAAGCTTTACAGGCAAATACAAACATGAAATAAAACCAAAACCAAATCAGAATGGTGTGTAACAAAAATAAATTTCTGTTTTTTAAATTTCGAATGGAAACAATGCCTTCCCAAATTCCAGCCAGCATGTGCATGAGCTTTTTTACAAATACCCAATTCCTTATGATGGTTCTGAAAAAATAAATCGCTGCAAATAGGATCCCCAGCGAAATCAAATAATAAACATTAAAATTTATAGTTGGTACTTGTGCATAGTTTGTAAAAAAATTTTGAAAGCTTGCAGTATCCAATGCAAGTGCTACTAAGACCAACACAAGAAAAGAAATCATATCAGCAATCCGATCCAATACTACGGTACCAAACACTTTGTCAAAGGGCAGTTTTTCATATTTGGCGTAAATAACTGCGCGAACAAACTCCCCGATTCGGGGCAATCCCAGATTGGCCAAATAAGCAATATTAATACTCAGATAGGCATTTCTGAATTTGGCATCGTGTCCAATGGTATTCAAAAGGATTTGCCAGCGCTTGGTTCTCGAATAATTTGTCATAAAAAATCCAACAAACACCAAACAAATCCAAAAATAATTTAAGGTGCTAAAATCAGATTTTAGTTTATTTAATAAACTGCAATCCGTTAAAGAAATCTGGTTTGCTTCACAATAAACTAAATAGGATTCTTGATTTTTTTGGTATAAAAAATACATGATTCCTAAGCCAACACTTAGAAATACAATTAGCTGCAAAACTTTTTTAATGGTAGATGACAATCCGTTTTACTTTATTCGGTTCTTCTCATCTACATGAATAGATACCGGATGAAAATGTTGTGCTTCTTCTGGACTCATAAAAGCATAAGATATCACAATTATTATATCCCCAACTTCCGCTTTACGTGCAGCTGCTCCATTCAAACAGATCACTCCTGAATTTGGCTCTCCTTTAATAACATAAGTTTCAAATCGTTCGCCATTATTATTATTGACTATCTGCACTTTTTCTCCTTCATACAAATTTGCGGCTTGCATTAAGGATTCATCGATGGTGATGCTCCCAACATAGTTTAAATTAGCTTCGGTAACGGTTGCTCGGTGAATTTTTGACTTAAAAAACTGAAGTAACATGGGGCAAAATTAGCGTATTTATAGAGTAAATCCATATTCACCCTAAATAGTTCATTGCGGGGGCCCTTTTAGTACCAAATTATCAATTAATCGAACATCTTCTGCCCAACAGGCTACACATGCCACGATATACACATGTTTTTCAGGATTTTTTACGTTTTGAAGGCTAATTCCATCTACAATTCGCAAATATTCCATTCGTAAGCCTGCATTCGTCAATTTTTCCATTTCTTGAGCCAACAAATGATCTAGATCCTTTATATATAATTGTTGCTTTAATTCTTGTAAAATGGTATAAATAATCGGGGCAATTTTTCGCATACGTTCTGACAATCTCAAATTTCGTGAACTCATTGCCAATCCATCCAGCTCTCTCAGTGTTTCTCCTACAATTAATTTGACTGGAATTTTTAATTGTTCAATCATATGATACACTAAGGTAAATTGCTGAAAGTCTTTTTGCCCCATAACCAACACATCCGGCTTAACGATATCTAACAGTCGGTAGACAACTTCCAACATCCCTTTAAAATGCCCGGGACGAAATTCTCCCTCAAGAACTTCATCCAAAATACCCAATTCGATAGTTATTGCCGGATTCAAGCCGGGTGGATAAACTTCTGAAACAATTGGAACAAATAATACATCACAATCGACCGCTTCTAAAAGATTGGCATCTTGTTCAAGCATGCGAGGATATTTTATTAAATCCAATTGGTTGTTAAATTGACTGGGATTAATAAAAATACTCACTACCACGGTATCCGCATGTTCCTTCGCTTTTTGGACCAAAGACAAATGGCCTGCATGCAATGCGCCCATCGTGGGTACAAAAGCAATTTTTTTTCCGTTGAGCTTACTTTGAGAAATTGAATCTTGAAGATTCCTTACTGTGGTAAATAGCTGCATATGAACTCCAAAGATAGGATTGGAATTTTTATTTAACCACGAAATTGAACTAACAAACCGAATTTATATGAAATCGAATAAATTAAATTATATTTCTTTAAACACGCTATTAAAAACTTGCGGACGATTGCAAATATGGGGTATTAAAAAATCTCCTACAGCTTAATTGCAATCGTTGCAGACAAGGTTCTTCCATCAGACGGCCAAATGCCTGGACCAGGATAAAATTGAGGTCTTTTTGTAAAGTAATCTTTGTCTAAAACATTGTTGCAATTCAACTGAAGGCGAATCTGATCATTGAAATAGTAGCTAACATTTAAATCCAATAAAAAATAGGATGG
Source organism: Saprospiraceae bacterium (assembly GCA_016712145.1). Taxonomy (NCBI): domain Bacteria; kingdom Pseudomonadati; phylum Bacteroidota; class Saprospiria; order Saprospirales; family Saprospiraceae; species Saprospiraceae bacterium. The sequence continues at coordinate 2,657,035 of JADJRO010000001.1, read as the reverse complement.
AACCAAACCCGATGCAGCATTTGCTGTTGGTTTGACCGTGTTGATTGCATCTGCAAACGTACTGGAGGTAAAGCTTCCCAAAATTGATGTGCTCCATTTGCTGTATTTAACATTCAAACCATTGCGACTGATCCATTCTGGTACACTTTCTACTTTATTGCCACTTAAATCAACATTTTCATTTCCATTTCGCAAACTCGCTTTTTTATACCGGGCATCCATGTAAGACGTTGAACTAAAAATACTGATGGCCAATTTTTTACCTGGATAAAAATCCGTTTGAACAAAACATTCTATGCCCTTTGTTTCAGAGTTTCCAATATTGGTTCTGAATATAATTAAATTACCTGCACTGTCTTTTTGTGCAATCGTACCCAATCTGTTATCGTACTCAATTAGAAATGCACTTAAGTCCCATTTCAAAAATTTCCAGTTCCCTCTGAAACCCATTTCTATATTGTATCCATGTGCATCTTTCAAGTTTTTATCTGAGATTTCATACAAAGATCCAGGTATGATATCTTTTAAGATTACAGGTCGATAAGCCTGTGACCAACCTGCATAGATATTATTGTATTCATTGAATTTATATTCTGCATTCAATCCAAACAATGGAAAAGAATGCTTAATTTGATTGGGAAGTTGGTCATCCGGATAGTAATTAATTTTCCCGCTTAAGTCGCTTTGACCGGTTTCATAACGCATACCAGCACTGATAGAAAAATCAGTTAAAGGATTCCATTTGTTTTCAACAAAAAGAGCCAGATTGTTTGTTTTAAAATGTAAATCCCGTCCCCATCCAGGTGTAACTAAACTGAGGTCAAAATCACTTCCGGTACTGCCCTTCCCCAATTGCCTGCGGTTTAAATCATTTCGGATTAATTGAAAACCTGTGGCTAAATTGCTGTGTGTTTTTCCTATTTTATAATGCTGCAACAAGCGGGCTTCTGAAGTAAAACTATTAAAATTGTCAATATCAACTTGACGGTTGTTATATTGTAAAGTTTGTGCATTGATTGTGTCTTTAATATTGGTTGGTTTATCAAATAATACACTGTTTCTTTGCCCAAAAAGATAGGCATTGGTAAAACTTAAATGGGTATTTTTCGAAAGTTTCCATTCCAACCTTAAAGACGGAATGTGAATGTTAGGATTATAATAATTTCGGTTCCTGGTTGCTTGCCTTGGATCTTCTTCAAATTGAGCATCTGTCAATGCACCTGCTAGATGAATCGTATAATTTGAATGCGTCCATTCTAATTTTATTGAAAGATTTTCACTGGCCTGATACTTTAAACTGATTCCTTCCGCATTGTATTTTGAATCTCCTGATTTTCGATATCCATCCAAAGATTTTTTTACAAACCATCCGCTGTAAGTCCATTTAGAATAATTTCCAGAAAACATATTGAAACTACTCAACAAACCATAAGAACCCGCAGTGTTTATAGATTCAAATCCAAAAGTATCTTCTTTCTTAGGCTGCTTGGTTACATAATTAATCATTCCACCAAACTGTGCGCCATATTGCAAAGATCCTGTACCTCTAACCAATTCAATATGATCTATGGCTTCCATAGGCACATTGTAATGACTGGCAGGATAACCATACATATCTGAATTGGTCATGATGCCATCTTTGCGAATATTAAATTCCCAACCACGGTGTGGATCCAAGCCTCTTGTTGAAACATTTAATTGATTTCCGGTTCCGTCCATATCATATACAAACACACCTGGAATTTTAGCAAAAATCTGACGACCGTATTTTTCTGAAACTGAAAAATCTTTGCGACTTAAATCAATCCATTCATTCTTTTTTCCTGAATAAATAAAATTGTCTTGAATTCCCGGAAGTCGTTTAATATCCAATTCCGTTCTGGTTGCTTCTATCGTAATTCCTTCCAGCAATACTTTTTTAAGTGTATCACTTAATTGCTGTGCTTTATTTTGAAAAGAGATTAATATAAAAAAAGTAAAAATCAAAGTAATTCTCATCGTAACTATTTACATAGCAAAAATACTAAGTTTAAATACCAATTACTATAAACAATTTAAAACAATTATTTATAAACTGTTAATTATTATTTAAACAGTTTAATTAATCGGGTGTATTAGATAAAATACAATTTGTAATCTATTCAATTAGGCTTACTTATACATTAACTTAAGAAGCGCTTAGAATGCAAATAAAGTCTACTCGTTAAATAGTTCGAATCCTAAAAATAAAAAATCATACTAAAAAAGAAAATGAAAGCGTGATTTCTCAAATCTATTGCAAAGAAATATAAAGAATTATTTTAAAAAATCGCATTTAAAAAATCAATTTTAAATAATTCCAGCTTCATAAAATTGATTTTAAAAATTTCCTTTTTTAGAACAAAAGTCTTGGCTTTAGGAAATTAATTTAACAGTACCCATCCGCAAATGGCATGGAAAATAGACCGATTTCATTGTTTGATCTGGCCATTCAACTTTCAGTTTTTCATCTATCCAAGGCAATAGATCTGTAGTGTTTTTTGCCCTATAGTGTTTCAATGCAGACCAGGTACTGATATACCCTGTAAAATGTTCACGCGTCCATTTGTATGCTATGCTAAAGGGTGGGCAATGAATTGCATCAAATGGAAATGGAATGGTTGTATATGCATCTGTGATATATTGTCTTTCAGGATCCCAATAAGCACCCAGCGCATCTTCATAAATTTCCATAATAACATTATTGAGATTCCCTTCTAATACCGGATTATTATAAGCCCACGCGGCCAAAACTCCATCAGGCTTCAAAACTCGATGTACTTGTTTGTAAAACACATTAAAATCAAACCAATGAATCGCCTGCGCAACGGTAATTAAATCAATGCATTTATCTTCTATTGTACTTTGTTCTGCTGATTCTAAACGGTATTCAATATTTTCTGATTTAAAAGCCTGATCCAATTGCTGCCTGCTGATATCCGTAGCAATAATTTTTTTAAAATGAAGCGCTAGCTCCATTGCAACTTGTCCATTACCCGTTCCACAATCCCAGGCAGTTTGTTTAGTCTTGCAATGATCTAGGATAAAGCGTATCAGTTCCTTTGGATAGCTTGGTCTGTATTTTGAATAATCTGCTGCAACTTCTGAAAAATTATCTTTCATAAAACTAAATTAGTCAATTTACTGGTGAATAAGAGACAAACAGTGGATTACTTTTTATTGGTGCTTTTTAAATGCATTCTGGAAATAAACTGATGTCAGATAGTTCGTTAGTTCATTTGAGATTCAAATGAGCATTAAAGATAAAATTCCTTTAAGCAATTTGCATGGAGCTTATTAAAAATTTCATTGTGTACAAATTTCAAGAAGGATATTGGATTTGAACGGATGTTGGCTCCTAATGAAATTTACAGAATTATTACTTTCAATTCATTCAAATAATTTCATATAAATCCAACGAACCAAGGAATGACTATATCCCAAGCGGTAACTTATGAATAAATTTTATTTTTGACTAAGATAGGCTATGCACTTGAACTTCCATTCTACTTAAAATAAGAATAGCGAGACTATGTATTCATCTCGCTATTTCGGATATATATGGGAAATTAAGAATAAAGCAGAAATACTGCTTCTTTTTTTGATTCAATTTAGTACAACAAAATTAAGAATTGATTTTAGAATGCCAAATTTAAATCATGAATAATTTTAAAATTATTAAATTCGTATTTTATAATTGCACATTCCCCCATTCGTAATTCGTAATTCGTAATTATTAACTCTCCTCCTCTTCTCCAGCTGCAACCTTTACCAATTTTCCGGTAGCTAATTTCAATTTGATTTTTTCTTCAATTTCTTTAGAAAGTTCAGGATTGTCTTCAATAAATTGCTTTGCAGAATCTCTACCCTGTGCAATTTTTGTGCCTTCATAACTAAACCATGAGCCACTTTTTTGAATGACTCCCATATCGGAACCCAAATCCACGATTTCACCTGATTTTGAAATTCCCTGGCCATACATAATATCAAATTCTGCAGTTCGGAACGGTGGAGCCATTTTGTTTTTCACCACTTTAACTTTTACCCGGTTCCCCAAAATATTACCATCCTTATCTTTTATTGCATTGCTGGTCCGACGAATATCCATCCTCAAAGACGCATAAAATTTAAGCGCATTCCCACCGGTGGTTGTTTCCGGATTTCCAAACATGACACCTATTTTTTCACGCAATTGGTTGATAAATATGCAGCAACAGCCCGTTTTTCCGATGGTGCCTGTAAGTTTACGCATAGCTTGAGACATCAGACGCGCCTGTAAACCCATTTTGGATTCTCCCATTTCACCTTCAATTTCACTTTTTGGAACCAGTGCAGCCACAGAGTCGATCACAATGATATCAATAGCACCTGAGCGAATCAGATTTTCAGCAATTTCCAGTGCTTGCTCGCCATTATCAGGCTGTGAAATCAACAAATCTTCGGTATTAACTCCCAATGCTTCGGCATAGGCCCGATCAAAGGCATGTTCTGCATCAATAAATGCGGCAATTCCTCCTTTTTTCTGTGATTCAGCAATCGCATGAATGGCTAATGTGGTTTTTCCGGAACTCTCAGGTCCGTAAATTTCTACAACCCGCCCTTTTGGCAGGCCTCCAATTCCAAGTGCGATATCCAATCCCAACGAACCGGTAGAAATGGAATCAATTTCATCCAAAACCGGCTTATCGCCAAGTTTCATAATACTGCCCTTTCCATAGGTTTTCTCCAAACGGTCAACGGTTAATTGCAGGGCTTTTAATTTTTCATCTCTTTCTTTAGACATATTGTAATTTATTATATAGATGCAAATTTAATATATATCTTGATAGTTGGTAGGTGTTAGTTGCTGGTTGTTAGGTATTGGTTGTTAGGTGTTAGTTGCTAGGTGTTAGTTGCTGGTTGTTAGGTGGTAGTTGCAGGTGTTAGTTGCAAGGTTGTTGATTGATAAAATAAATTAACATTTCAGGACTAATCAATCTTCGAATATCTTACTTTCGATTCCTGACGGCTGACTTTCGAATTATGGCAGAGAAGTTGTAATTAACTCACCAACTAGTTTTAGCTGAATTACACTCTTTTGCTAACAGCTTTTCAGCTTAATAGCTTATCGGCTTCTTCTTTTTTGACTCTTGACTCCAGATTTGCAGCTTAAAGGCTGTAACACACCAAAATCTTCTTTATGCTTTTCAGCTTATTAGCTTATCAGCTTTTTTGACTCCTGACTCCAGATTTGCAGCTTAAAGGCTGAAATACACCAAAAACTTCTTTATGCTTTTCAGCTTATTAGCTTATCAGCTATTTTGACTCCTGACTCCAGATTTGCAGCTTAAAGGCTGAAATACACCAAAAACTTCTTTAAGCTTTTTAGCTTATTAGCTTAACAGCTATTTTGACTCCTGACTCCAGATTTGCAGCTTAAAGGCTGAAATACACTAAAAACTTCTTTAAGCTTTTTAGCTTATTAGCTTAACAGCTATTTTTTTTCCTGTTTCATTTCCAATTGTAAATAATTTGCAAATTCCGAACAAAAAATCAGGGTTTACCCTGATTGGGCACTCAGGGTAAACCCTGATTTTTCATCTCAGACTTGGAAAATTCAATATTCTACCATAACATTGTAATATCATTTTACGTAATAGTACTATGAGAACACATTTTCGAAAACCGGTTTACCAAAAATGGTAAACGTTTCATGAGATAATTTTTCACAGGGATTATGAACCGCCTTCGTTGACAGCAATGAAGGCGGTTTCATTTAATGCAATTGGCTTCTGATTTCCAATTCTAAAATCCCCTCTTCACTTCGTAATTCGGTGCTGAAGTATAGCAACCAACCATACATTGGATCCTATTTTTAAACAAAACAAACAATGCTATACAATAACCAAGTTGATAAACCCAATACAGCCTTTCAAAATCCAATCTTCAACTTCCGAATCAATTGCAAAGAAAATTCAAATTTTTATTCACGTTAAATTTCTTTCTTTTCTCCTCATAGTTTTTAAGTTTATGTTAAACAAAATGTGCTTTAGGGTATAAATTAAATTCTAAAGCTAATGTATAACAGAATACACACTAAATACAGCCAACTTATTGAATGAACAGCGATAATTATTGAGTTCAGCGATTGACTGATTCTAATCTAATGCAGCAGAATAAATCGCTGGTAGATGGTTTGCTTATTTGATTTATATACTAAAAAATAATAACCAGCTGGCAGCTGATCCAATATTAAATGCAGTTCATTTGAAGGCAATTCTTTTTCAAGGCTAAAATACCTTCCACTTAGATCAAATAACAACAATTCCTGATTCGATTTATCCAAATTATTAAAATCCAAATGCAGGATATCATTGGTAACGAAAATCGTTTGTGCCCATTTTGAATCCTCAGCATTGTTTTGCACGCTGCTTATGTTGCAAGTCACATTATAAATGATCAGCCAGTATTGCTGCAATTGCTTCAAATACAATAGCACGTAATCCTGTCCTGCAAATTTTGATTCCGATTGATATAACAAGTTGTCTTCTGGCACACCGATCAATAAGCTGGCTTGTCCATGAATGTGTCTCTCTGCAATTTCTGCTTCGTAAGAATTGCTTATTTTAAATGTATCTACCTCATTGCACTTCAAATTAATACTTATGAATGAATCAATGTGGGCATTGCAGGAAACTTCTATAATATAAATTCCCGTATCACAGGTGATTTGTGTTGCTTTTGCGCACAAGACCATCAAGGTATCAAAACCATGAAAATATTTTGGAGGTCTGTAATACAAGGTTTGGCGAAGCGATGAATCTTCAAGAATTTCTGCATAGCCAAAATGTGGCTTTTTAAATATTGTTGCCGGATTCCAGGTCGGATATCCTAAATTGCTTCGTATAACGCTGTCGTCACAATGCAATTTAATATGTTCAGTAAATGCATGCTGTGTATTTGCTAATATGCTGTTGAATAAAAAGAAACCGATTGTAATAATATTCCTTAATTGCATAAAAGACCCTTAAATCAATGCAATTTAATAAAATCAATCCAATTATGCCAATAAGGATTTAAGTCTATTAGACTTCTAGGTTTTAAATCGGTACAACCAAACTGGCATCATTATTCCTCACATTATTAACCATTGAAGAAACTTCATACGCACGCATCCATTCATCGGGATATGGTTTTAATAAATGCAAGCTGTCTTGAATCGACATACCTTCTTCCAACCAGAGCCTTTCTTCCTCTGGCAATAAGATGCAGGGCATTCGATCATGGATTGGTTTCATAAATTCATTAGCGGGCATGGTAATAATACTGAAACTTGGAATGGCTTTTCCCTCCGGATTTTTCCAACTGTCATAAATACCTGCCATAAAAAACACCTCTTGATTGGTGGTCTGAATACGCAATGGGGTTTTTATTTTTCCAACTCCTTTTTTCCATTCATAAAATCCATCCATGGGTACCAAACAGCGTCGTTTTTCCAATGCAGATTTGAAGAAGGGTTTTTCCAGCAATCCTTCTATGCGGGCATTGATCATTTTACTGCCAATGCTCATATCTTTTGCCCAAAAGGGGATGAGTCCCCATTTCAAATAATTGTAATGTTGCTTATCTCCCTGTGTAATTACAGGATGCCAGTGTGTTGGTGCTATATTAAAACTGGGTAATGGATTGTAACGCTCTAAATCTTCCGAATAAAAATCGGCATCAAAGCGTTCTTCCAATTCGGATTCCACTTTGGTAAGTGAACCCCTGCCACACATACTTTAAAGGGTCTTACTTTGCTTTTAGAAAGGCTTTTTCTCCTTTCGCATTTAACTTGCTGACAATTTTATCTGCTTCCTGCCGACTCGCATATTGGCCGACTACTGCGGAATAATATTCTGATGAGCCAAAGACTTTTTTCGTCGCTCCTTTGTAGCCCATTTTCTTCAATTTTACAACTTGCTCATCTGCATGTGCCGGTACGATGAAGCTTCCGGAAACCACATAAAATCCAGCGGAACTTGTGGCATTGACCTTCGTGCTTTTCTTTTCATCAGCATGCTTTGTTTCAGCTTTTGTACTTGCTTTGCTTGTTGTACTTGTATTGGATTTTGTACTTGGATTCGATTTTACTGCTGCAGTTTTACTACTAGGAACAGCCACGGCTTCCGTTTTTTTGGATTCTACTTTTTCCGATACTTTTTGAGCTTTCGGATTGGTATTTACCGCTGCCGAAGGCTCCGGTGCCGCTACTGGCTGACTGTAATCAACCGCTCCATTTAGGGTTTTATTTGCTTCTGTTGTGCTACCTGCTAAAGGCTTGGATTCGGCAGGTGCCCCCACTTTTTCCGGTAATTGACCGGTTAAGTCCATTATCATACTATCTTCTGATGTAATTGCAGTTTGATTTTGTGGATCCATAAACAAACTGTCTGTCATTTCTGAAGTCGGCGGGATATCATCCGATGGGGTTTTACTCCGCTTGTAAATCATGACCGCTATAGCAACGACCAATAAGACCAATAAAAGGTATAAAAGGATGCGAATTAGGTTTTTCATTGGGGGTATATCTATTTAAAGGCAAATATACAATTATTTATAAATTAAATAAAATTATTATATATAAATAGGTGTTAGTTGATAGGTGTTAGTTGATAGGAGGAGGGGGGATAGTTGGTGGGGGATAGTTGATAAGAGGAGGTAGGTTGTGGGTGAAAGTTGGTAGGTGTTCGGTGACAGGTAATCGTTGTAAGTAGTTGGTGAGTGAATCTGCTGTCATTTAATAATTATCCTCTACCTAATAGATTAGCTTGACAATTTGACCCTATTTAGGTCAAGCTATTTCAGGCAGGATCTTTCATTGAACATTGCTAATTGAGCATTGCTCATTGAACATTAAAAAAAGTCAAGCTATTTTAGGAAAGGACAAACCAACAACTATCAACTAACAACTATCAACTAACAACTATTTACCCTATCTCCAAAACCATTCCCTTCAAATAAGATCCTTCAGGATGAAATAAACTGACTGGATGATCCGGTCCTTGGCTTAATTTATGCAAAACCCGGATTTCTCGTCCGCTTTCTATTCCGGCGGAAACGATGGTATGATAAAATAATTCTTCTGTAACAACTTGCGAACAAGAAAAGGTGAATAGGATTCCTGCGGGCTTGATTTTTTTCATTGCCAGTGCATTGATTCGTTTGTAGGCTTTCATGGCGGTGTGTCGCTTACTCATGTTTTTTGCAAATGCCGGTGGATCCAATATGATCAAATCATACAAACCTGATTCCATTTTTTCAAGATAATCTATAACATCCAAACACATGGATTGATGCTTGTCACCATTGATTGCATTGAATTCTAAATTGCGATTTAATATATCCAAAGCTTTGGATGAAATATCAATAGAATGGACTTCTTTCGCACCAGCGGCTAATGCATAAATACTAAATCCACCACTGTATGAAAATGCATTGAGTATGGTTCGGTTTTTAGAATAAACCCCTAAGAGCTTACGATTCTCACGTTGATCTAGAAAAAATCCTGTTTTTTGACCTTCGAGTGCATCGATATAAAATTTATATCCATGTTCCATACATTGAATTTCAAGGGTATTTCCATAAACAATTTTATTGCTGATCCCTCGTGCATATTCTTTTGGAAGACTGGATGCACTTTTGTCAATTATGCATAGTTCTGTATTGTTAATCACTCTGGGAATGCATTTCACCAAACTTGCGACTATTTTATGCATACCTATAGTATGACATTGTATCACAATTGTTTGATCATACACATCGATAATTAAACCGGGCAATTGATCTCCTTCTCCATGAACCCATCGATAACAGTTGGTGTCTGCATTTGGAAACATTAAATTCTTTCTGGTTTGTAATGCTTTTCTCAGTTGTTGTTCCCAAAATGCTTCCTGATATGCTTCCTTTCCAAAATGCAACATTTTAATTGCAATCGAACCGTGATGAAAATGTCCAAAACCTAAACGATTGTGGTTCGAATCTTCCACATAAACTAATTGCCCATCTTCGAGTGCATTTGTATTCGTATGTATAGCCCCGGAAAATACCCACGGATGCTTGCGCAACAAGCTTATTTCTTTTGATTTTTTTAATTCTATGATAGTTTCTTTTGTAAAATCCATTTTCTGTTTAATTTCGTAATAACTAATAAGTAAATTATTCTTGTTATGAAAAAAGTATTGAAAGCAGTTTTATATATCGTGCTGGTTTTAATAGTGCTTGTGGTATCTTTTGCCGCGTTTATTTATTTTAGAGGCATTCCTACGTACGATCCGCCCCAAATTAAGGAATTTACCTTATCCCCAACAGAACAAAAAATTGAAGAGGGTGCTCGTATTTCAGCTTTAATCTGCAGTTCCTGCCACATGGGCACGGATGGAAAACTCAGTGGAGGACTCATGAAAGACCTCGATCCAGTTTTTGGTATGGCATATATAGCCAATATCACCAACCATCCGGTTTATGGAATTGGAAAATGGACCGCTTCCGAACTTGCCCATTTTCTTCGCACAGGTTTACGTGCAGATGGACGGTATGCCCCACCTTGGATGCCAAAATTTAACCATTTGTCTGATCGTGATCTTGAAGCTGTCATTTGCTTTTTAAAATCCGACAGACCTCAGGTACAAGCATCTGAACGGGTGCACCCTGCAAGTCAGCCAAGTTTCTTTGCAAAGTTTTTAGGAAATACTGTTTTCAAGCCTTTAGCGTATCCAAATGCCCCAATCATGGAACCCGATACCAATGATCTCGTAAATTATGGTAAATACATTGCCCAAGGTAAGATTGAATGCTATTCCTGTCATTCCGCTGATTTTTCTAAAATGAATCTTGAATTTCCAGAAAAGTCGCTGGGTTATATGGGTGGAGGAAATACCCTAATTGATCTGGATAAAAAGAAAATATTCTCAGCAAATATCACCATGGACACTGAAACAGGAATTGGAAGCTGGACCTATGAAGACTTTTACAAAGCCCTCAAAGAAGGTAAACGACCTGACGGGAAAACTTTAAGGTATCCTATGCTGCCCTTAGGCAACCTAAAAGATTTTGAAATTAAAGGCTTATGGGCTTATTTGCAGACTGTTCCTAAAATTAAAAATCCTGTAAACAGAACCTGGAACTAAGCCAAAAGTAAAGCCTTAAGGTCGAATCCTAAAATCGACTGTACTCCAATATATTTTGTAAACTGGCAGGATGCGCATTAAACATCGCCTTTGGGAGAAACTGTTTAGCTTCTCTTAATAAACGTTGTTCTTCCTGCAATTCAATATCATTGATCAAACACTCTTCAAGCATTTGATTTTCTGTGACGCTGCATTCTTGATAAACAAAACGGAGTAATTGAAATGATGTAAACGTATCTACCATAGGCTTTTTTGTTATTTTAAAACAAGATTTTACAGCCTTTTATTGTTTCGGTTTGCTTTTTTTTAATGGAAACCCATGAATCTGCTTTGTACCATGCAATCCCTGCTTATATATTAATTCCAAATAAAATCTCCGGCTCTGCTCAAGTCCCCGTAAACATTGGGCTTTCCATTGATTTTAAAATTTATTTATCCGATTTTTTAAAAAATTGGCATAGTATTAGAATAATATACAATATGTAACGTAAAAATGATTATCACTAAAAAAGATATAAAAGAAGTAGTTTTCTTTATTTGAGACCTTTAGTCACCTGTAAATACGATGGTATTTACAGGTGCTATATTTATATATATATGGATATTTATTTTAGCCAAACATCTCAGAATTGCCTTACTAAATTCTGAATTGCAGATCGGCACAAACTGATTTCCAAATCCATTTAAAAGTAGTTGGATTTTCAATGCCCCTTCCAAATTAGAACCGCGGGTACGCGGGATGTCCACTCCGCTCCCATAATTCTTCCCGCAGGTACGCGGGATATCCGTTCCGCTCGCATAATTCGTAATCCGTAATTCGTAATTACTAATTGACCTCCCCCTCCCACAATTCTTCCCGCGAGTACGCGGGATGTCCGCTCCCCTCCCATAATTCGTAATCCGTAATTCGTAATTACTAATTGACCTCCCCCTCAGGGTCCCAAAAATACTTTTCTAAATGCTGCACCTTATCATCTTTAACCGGAACTCCTTCTGCGCGAAGTAAACGAGCCATGCGTTTTCCGGCTTCCCCAAACATCAGGCGGCCACTTAATTCACCCTTCACATTAACCACACGATGTGCCGGGATATCATGAACATCGCCTTTTAATTGATTCAGCGCCCAACCTACCATTCGTGCTGAACCTAATGAAAGATAATTCGCAATGGCTCCATAATTGCATACACGACCTTTTGGGATTAAACGAACCAAATCATAGACTTGATCAAAATAATGATCCTGTTTTAAAAATTCATTCTTGTAACATGTTAGGGCCTGGTCTTCCGCATCTCGCATTGCGGATTTATCTACTTCAGATTTATCTTTAAAACCTATAAAATGCAAAATCCCATGGATGATGACTCTTAGCAATTCTAAGGTTTCATCTTCTTTAAATTTCTTTGCATTGTCTCGTACCCGATCGATGCTGATATACAATTCACCTGAGATCGGTTCAGCACTGAATGGAAAACTAATGATGTCCGTATAATAATCATGTTGCAGGTATTTCTTATTTAAATCTAAAAGAAATGTATCATTGCAAAAGATGATCGTGATCGTATCGGCTTTCTTATCATACTGCTGGATTGTTTTTTCAATCCATTGCCTTACTTTTCGAGAATTAAACTCAAAGGGATCTACTTGATATTCAAATGCTATCTTAGCCTTCATACGTTCTTCAAACAAAGGTATAAAGCTTCTGCAGATCTGCGAATGAAGACTAATTTAGAACGGGTAAATTTTACAACGAGTCGTTAAACACGGAATTTACCAGGGTGTGCTTTAAAATAAAATTGGATTACTCCGTAAAATTTGTTTGGCGAGCTTCCTTAAACGATAAACTTAATTTCTACCGTACGCCCATTGTCAGAAAAAACAACGCGATCCGATAATTTTTGCATTAAGAAAACACCTCGTCCGCCGCAGGTTTCAATATTTTCAGGAAGCGTCGGATCTGGAATAGCGGCAGGATCAAATCCTTTCCCTTCATCAGAAATTCGAAAACAAATGTGTTTTCGCTGACGCGTTGTTTTTACACAAACAAACTTCCGTGCATCGGATTGATTTCCGTGTAAAATCGCATTATTAACAGCTTCTGTAATGGATACCAATACATTTGGGTATAAGGTATGATCCAATTGATATTCCTTGAATATCTGTTCCAGGTATTCTTCTATTTTGGCAATGTTATCCGGTACAGAAGAAATTTTAATCATCCCTGCTTTTTGAGATTTTGATAATACTGCTCGACCAGTTTCTTGTAAAAAGGTTTTAAATCCGGTGAAACTTGTTTGAACCATTCTGTTTCAGCCTGCCTTTGTTTTAAATATTCTTCAAGGGCAGCTGGCATTTTACGCACAATATTCGTACCAGTTTCAGATTTTCTTTTTTCGTCCCAGTCACGCTCACGTTCTGCGCGATCCGCTTCAAGCAATCGGGTTGTGATTTCCTGTTGTCTGCGCAGCATATCATTGTTCAGCTGCTTGTTGACCAATTGCTTTTCCATTTTCTCCATTTCATCTAAAATTTCCTGGGCCTGCTTGGTCCCGCCACCATTTTGCTTTTTCTGATCTTCCTGTTCTTGCAATAGCTTCTTCAGCTTTGCTTGCTTGGCAGCCAACTCTGCAAATTCCTGAGCAGTACCTGATTTTCCATTCTGCATTTTTTGCATTTGTTCCTGCATCCCTTTCTGCATGTTTTTCTGACCTTCCGTTATTTTATCGGATGGGACTTTGCCTTTCTTACCACTCTTGCCGCTTTTATTTCCGGGTTTCTTGCATGCTTTCTTTCCGGGTTTATCGCAGGAACTGTTGCATTCCTTTTGTTTTTCATCCAATGATTCAGAGAGCATTACCGCCAGATCATTCAGATTTTTCATAATCCGCCGTTGATTGTTAGAAGCTTCACCACTTCTTCGCTCTTCCAATAAATCAATGCCCTTTTTAAAGTTCTCATTGATCTCGCTGATCTTTTCCATAACAAAGGATTGAATATCAACTATCCGTTGGCTAAGCACTTCAAGTGTATCCTGAACAATTTTAAAATTATCCTTAATCTTAAACTGATCTTGTAATAAAGTCAGGTAATGCGGTGTTTGCGGATTTAAATTGGCCATTTCATTAGTCACCTGTTCCTGATCAAAAGACAGTCCCACTAAGTTTTCAAGTAACTGTCTTAACATGCGCGCATCTTCTTCTGCTTGCTCCTGATCTGATTCTTGCATCTCTCCCTCCATTTTACTGGCCATCTCCTTCATTTTATCTGAAGCTTGTTTTTGTTTTTTGGATGCACCGCTGTTATTGGATTTACTCAATTCATTTTTTGAATCGTTCAAATCATTTTTAATATCCTTTGATTGCTCTTTTTGGTCTTCCAGTTTACGAGGTGCCTTTAATTCCTCGTTTTTCTTTTTGATCTCCTCTTGCTTTTTAGCAAGTTCATCAAATTTCTTATTGATGGAATCTTGTTTGTTTTTCAATGACTCCTGATCTTCAGATTTTTTTTCTGTCTTCTCTGCCAATTGCTCTTGCTTCTCAGCAAGTTTATTTAATTCATTGATCTGATCTTTCAGATTTTTCTCAACTTCCAATTGTTTAAATAATTGAAGCAGTCGATCCATTTCTTTGGTTAGATCTGTATTTTGTTTTTCAAATTGCTCAGACATTTGAATCGCCTGATCTTTATTGAGCTCATTCATTAAACTTTGAATTTGCTCCATGAGTTTTTTAATCTCATCATTGCCGGTTTCATTAAACAGTTTTTGCAATTGCTCTTGCTTCTCCTGTAAATTCTCATCCGCATTGCGTTGTTTCTTTAAATTTTCTTCCAGCTTCTTTTTTGCTTCTTCGAATTGTTCCTGCAATTTTTTCTGCTGCTCGGTCATTTTCTCAAGGTCTTTCTTGGTTTGCCAATCCAGACTTTTCTTTTGCCGAAGTTTATCTTTGTAGTCTCCTAATTTTTCTAATAATTTTTTAGATTGTTTAACCGCATCTTCCAAATTGTCTTTAATGGCTTCATTGTTGATTTCTTCCTTCTGTGCCAATTCTTCGTCAGAAGCTTCCTTGTATTCTAAAAATTGACTTCTGGATGATTTACTGCCATTGATTCCGTCATTATCCCAAACTTCAAAATAATAATGGATGGATTCTCCGGGTGCTAATTCAAATTGACTTGCATCAAAAACATAATTAAAACTACCGCTTGCTTTATTAATGGTAGCTTGAACCGCTTTTGTTTGAAGCGCTGTTTCCGTTCCGTCTTTTTTCTTAATGGAATAGTTAAAATTCAAATTGCGAATTCCATAATCATCTGAAAAATCTCCGCTATAATAACGAACTTTCCAATCGGTACTGTCTTCAAATTGTTCGACTTGAATTTGAGGAAACTGATCAGGAATTATACTGATCTGATAATTTACTGAATCGGTATTTTTAAGTTGATTGTTTTGCAGATAAAGTGAATACGATTGATCTTTCAGTACTTTTTTAGAAAATTGAAAATCGTGTTCACCCTGGCGTGAAATCTCAAGTTGTGATTTATCTTCACTGGATTTAAAATACAGATGATCAGTATAAGCCATATTAAAATTCCATCGAATTTTTGTGCCAACAGGTATAATTAGATCGCCTGTGTTTTCCAGAATTTCATTTTTCTTTCCAATATAAGCTGGATATTCCAAGTGCACTTGAAACGATTGGATCACCGGTTTCATGATTACTTTCAAAGTATATTCCGGCGAAACGATAGTGCCCGCAAACAATTTAAAAGGAAGATCTTTCTGAACATTGCTAAACGTATAGCTAAATTCATCCGGACGATCTTTCTTTAAACGATATTGGAAATGATCTACATCAATATAAGCTTCAGCGGGCGTTGTACTTCCATCAATTTTTATTTTTAATTCAAACGTGCCGTTTTGTTCGACATGTAATTCTTCCGATTCCAATTTGAAATGAAAGGGTGCTTCCTTTTCAAAATCCTTATTGATTTGAATTAATCGCTGTGTAGGTTTTTGTATCATTCCGGGAGCCCACACCAGCAAAGAAAATAATATTAATAATGGAGCGATTGCATATTGGATGTATTTGCGGTTTTTTTGCAAGTCAATTGCCTGAACAAACGGAATGGGATTTAACTCAACTGATTTTTGTTGAATGCTTGCTTCAATCAAACTCCGATCCGAATAATTAACCGATTGTGATTTAAGCTGAAGTACATTTAATAATTTATCCTCGACATCAGAAAAATGCGTACCTATAATTTTTGCAGCTTCTTCGTGTGAAATCAATTTACCCAATTGGAAATAATGCATCAGTGGCGTAACGATCCAATACCACAAGCTAAATCCAAACAATCCGAGGTATGAAAAACTTAAAACCGTTCGGACCGATTTACTAAAATAAAATTGATTTTCCAGCAGGTTGTAAGCCAGAAATACCAGGGTAAGCAATCCGGTAAAATACAGGGCACCCCGGATCAATTGATTGATATAAAATTTCCGGGTAAACTGATCAATTTTTAAAATGAGCTGATCGTAGTAATTTTCATTCCATAGCATAACGAAGCATAAATTATATAAAACGCAAATTAGGTCTAAATAATTTCAAAATTGAATTATTTAACGTTTTGAAATCAGGCACTCAGACAATAGCAAGAACAACTAATAAGCCTCCCGGGTTTAGCCGGATACATCAAAATCGCGAAGGGCACTATTCAAGCTAACTTTCTTATCGGTAGATTCTTTGCGTTGTCCAATAATTAAGGCACAGGGAACCTGGTAATTGCCTGCCGGATACTCCTTGGTATAAGAACCCGGAATCACCACAGCCCTTGGAGGCACATAGCCTTTATATTTTACTGGTTCTGAACCAGTTATGTCAATTATATGGGTAGATCCGGTGATTACCACGTTGGCACCCAAAACGGCTTCTGAGCCGATATGGGCTCCTTCAACGATAATGCAACGAGAGCCAATAAATGCATTGTCTTCAATAATATTTGGTTTAGCCTGTGGGGGTTCCAATACGCCTCCAATTCCGACTCCGCCAGCCAAATGCACATTTTTGCCGATTTGGGCACAAGAACCAACCGTAGCCCAGGTGTCAACCATGGTTCCGGACCCCACATAAGCTCCAATGTTGACAAAACTTGGCATCAAGATGACCCCGGGTTCGATAAATGAGCCATACCGGGTAATTGCTCCTGGCAAAGCACGAATCCCAAGTTTTTCAAATTCCCGTTTAGGCATGATCTTATCATAAAACTCCAAATCGCCGGCCATGATCACTTTATTTTCAGAAATAGGAAAATAAAGCAAAATGGCTTTTTTAATCCATTCGTTGACAATCCATTCTTCTCCTTTCTTTTCCGCCACCCGAAGCTTTCCAGTATCAAGCATGGCAATAACCTGGTGAATAGCCGCTTTTACTAAAGGATCGCTTAAAAGACTCCGGTCTTCCCAGGCATTTTCTATGGTTTGTATGGTTGCATTCATGATTAAAAAATGTATGTAAAGGCCAATATAGAAGAAATTATCCCAACGAAATAACCTAAATAAATTTCTTCTGCGGAATGTGCATTTAGATAGAGGCGACACGTACCGATCCAGCCTCCGACCACACAAGAAACTGCTATCAAATGATTGACATTAAAAGCGGACAAACCGCTTTTTAGAAATCTAAAATTAAGCAGCGAAGCATCTGAATGATTAAAGCGAAGTAAAACCCAAAAAGCAATAAATGCACCGAAGGCGATGCTGTGTAAACTGATTTTGAATTTAGTATTAATAGCGAATGCCATAAAAATGGAAATAATCGAAGCCAACATAAAGCAGATCATCAATTTGGGAATTTGCCCCTGGGATTTTAGATTGACATACATCCAAAGATAAAACACGGCACATATAATCAATGGACCAAAACGATCCGTACGCTCCCGCATTTCAAAACTTTGGATAAATCCGGTAAACCGAAGCAAGGCAAAACCGATTGCAGGTACAAAACAGGTATAAATAAATAATAAAATCAACAACAAGCTTTGTTCACTCCAATGCATGGATCCAAACAAATGTGGATTCAGACATAATAATAAAAATAAGGAATAAAACAAAACCAGCAATGGGTGAAACAGGTAAGAAGATATGTTGGCGAGTATGCGCATTAATTAATGCAAAGCTAATTATTTTTTATCGCCACGAATGCGAAGAGTTGCCACGAATGCACGAATGAATGCACGAATGAAGATTCGAAGTATAATTTAATAATTCGTCTTTAATTCGTGTATTCGTGGCATTTCTTCCCATATCCATTGTAAAACTTACCTGAATTTTTTAAACAATTCCTCCAGACTTAAATGAAAAATACATTTTTTACCCGACGGACTGGCATACGGTATTTCACACAAAAACAATTGTTCCACCAGAGCTTGCATTTCCTCCTGTGACAAATTTTTTCCACGCTTAATAGAGCTGCTGATTGCCATGGAGCGCGCAATATTTTCCTCCAATGCCAATTCAAACTCCAGATTGGCTTTATACTGATTTAATATCGTTAGAATCAATTCGTGCTCGTTGTATTTTCCTTCAAGCAATGCAGGAATGCCATGTATCACAAAAGAATCGGATCCAAAATCTTCCATGTCAAATCCCAATTTCTGCAAATAAGGAAGTAATTCTTTTAATTGCTGTGCATCAACCGTACTCAAATGAAGATTCTGTGGAAAAAGCAAGCCTTGCGTTTGCCGATTTTCAGACTTTAAAAGCAATTTGTAGTATTCATACAGCACACGCTCATGTGCTAATTGCTGATCGATGATACTTATTCCTGATTTCAATTGTACTAATAAATAACAAGCATGAAACTGTACAATTTTAATCGATTCCGGAACATCTTCTGCACTTGGTTGAACCATCGTACTAAACGATAGATCCTTGTTTATTTCCGAAGAATAATTGTCCTGTGAAATACCAG
The DNA here is from genome assembly GCA_016712145.1 of Saprospiraceae bacterium. NCBI lineage: Bacteria > Pseudomonadati > Bacteroidota > Saprospiria > Saprospirales > Saprospiraceae > Saprospiraceae bacterium. The sequence continues at coordinate 2,637,902 of JADJRO010000001.1, read as the reverse complement.
AAAGATTTCCTTGCGGACTCAATTGTTCCCATGAAGCATAGCTGCTGCTGCTTTGCATTGGACTTCTGTTACCAAATCCAAAATCCGGACCATCCATAATCTTGCGAATGCCCACATCAGAAGAATCAAAATCAATTTGTGGTGTGAGGGAATGTTGTGCCAGACTAAATCGGACTGCCGCTTTTAAAAACTGATAAATCAGACGCTCGTCTTCAAATTTAATTTCATGTTTGGTGGGGTGGACATTGATATCAATTTGAGTAGGATCAATATTTAAAAACAGAATATAAAAAGGTAAATTTTCAGCTGGAATAATATTTTCAAAAGCTGCTTTCACTGCATGTTGTAAATAAGCACTTCGAATAAAGCGTCGGTTTACAAACAGGATTTGTTCACCCTTTGCCTTTTTGGATAATTCAGGTTTACCAATAAATCCACTGATTTCTACAACATCGGTTTGCGGAGAAACCGGTATTAAAAAATCCTGATATTTTTTTCCATAAATGCCTAGAATGCGTTGCTTTAAACTTCCTGCGGCCAATTGATAAACCAATTGATCGTTGTTAAAAAAACTAAAGGATAATTCCGGATATGAAATCGCCTGATAAATAAATTCTTCGTGAATATGACGTGACTCAATGCTATCGTTTTTTAAAAACTTGCGTCTTGCAGGAAGATTGTAAAATAAATTTCGCACCTGAATTTGTGTACCCGTCGGACAAGCACAAGGTTCCAGGGACTTTATTTTAGAATCAGAAATTAATATTTTGGTACCAGTTGCATCTGCTGCCGGTTTGGTTCGCAATTCCACTTGAGCAACCGCTGCAATGGATGCAAGCGCTTCTCCCCGAAATCCTTTGCTTTGAATGTGAAATAAATCTTCCGCAGTATTTATTTTAGAAGTTGCATGACGTTCAAATGACATGCGTGCATCGGTTGGCGACATTCCACAGCCGTTGTCGTTGATTTGAATCAGTACTTTTCCTGCTTCGCGAATAAATAATTTGATGTCTGTTGCTCCAGAATCTATCGCATTATCCATCAACTCCTTCACAACGGAAGCCGGACGCTGGATGACTTCACCGGCCGCAATCTGGTTTACAATGTGATCTTTAAGTAAATGAATAATATCGGGCATAGCGCATTCGGAAAGAGCCCAAAGGTAGAAGAAAATAGCTATTTACGGATCCCCTTAATGACCGCCTGCTATCTGTTTGTCATAATCAATCCCCTGCTTAAGCAAGATCGATTTAACACGCCAGGCGAAAAAAGCCAGGTAGCCAAAACATGCTACTGTAATCCAATAGGATTGATGAATGCCAATACTGGATAAATCCGCCAATTTTCCCTGAATGGGGGGAATGATCCCTCCACCCAAGATCATCATAATTAGAAAAGCAGCACCCTGGCTCTCATATTTTCCAAGGCCCGCTATGGATAATGAAAAAATACATGGCCACATTACAGAGCAATACAAACCTCCACTTAAAAAAGCGTAAATTGAAATCGTGCCTTGGGTCATGAGTCCAATGATCATGGCCAACATCGCCAAGCTGGCAAACAACATTAAGGTATAAACCGGTTTATCGCCTGCTACAAAAAAAGCTGCGATTAAAACTGCCACACAGGCAATGTAATTGTAAAGTGGACTCATATCTCTTGCAGCGATGGTATTCACTAAAATCACAACTGCAAATGCTAGAATCGGAATCACAAGCATCATTATTTTTTTCAACTTTGCTTCCAACTTAAAAACAGGAATGGCACCGGTCCATCGCCCGATCATCAAACTTCCCCAGAACATTGAAATGTAAGGTGGAATTGCGGACGTTTGTAAACTTCCATATTCAACGCTTTTGAGCAATTCACCCATGTTACTTTGAATGGTAACTTCAACACCTACATAAACAAAAATTGCAAACATGCCCAATTGGATTTGTGGAAATTGCAAAGCACCCCAGGAAGCTGTATTTTTTTTCGAACTAAAATGAACATATACTAAACCTGCTATCAAAACCAGTAGCGCCGATAGCAACCATTTCATGCGCGTCCACTCCAAATCTTGTAAAGCACTTTCGGATAAACCATCTGTCATATTTCGGTAGCTATTAAAAACAGGAATAAAGCAGGCGATCAATCCGATGGTAATTAATACCATGGTCCAAATCGCTTTATTCTCCGGTTCAATCATAGCCGAATTAATACTATCCGGAACTTTCTTTGAAAAATAGAACAGTGCTGCAGCAAATAAAAATAAAAATCCAACACCGATATATAAAAAGGTAACCCGATTCAAACTTAAAGATTGAATGGCGCTGTCATCATAATGCGTTGCACCAAACAATGCCAATGCAACTACGATGGGTCCAATGGCTGTTCCAAATGAATTAACTCCTCCTCCAAAATTCACTCTGTGTGAACCGGTAGCGGGATCTCCTAAGGAGATTGCAAAAGGATTGGCGGCAGTTTGTTGCAATGAAAATCCTAAAGCCAAAATAAAAAACGAAATAAGAAAAAAACTAAATCCATTTTCAGGGGTCCCTACATTAACAGAAACAATCATAGCGATTGCTCCAAGCAATGAAAACAACAATCCATACACGATACTTTTTTTATATCCCCAATTCGAAACAATGTCGCGACGTTTAAGTGCTCCAAATACAAACAATGCCAAAGCACCAATATAATATGCTCCATAAAATGCAAAATCAACCAACTGACTTTGAAACTGGTCCAATTGAAAATAATTTTTACAAAATGGAATGAATACACCATTGCCCGAAGCAATAAATCCCCAAAAGAAAAATACAGTAATTAAAATACTTAAAGCACCATAATTCGTTGGCTTCGTCTGATTAGAATCCATTGTATATTGTTTGAATGGTAAAATTAGAATTATTATTGGAAAGGAGGGAAGTCTGTTGTCTGTAGAGAAGAAGCTTATAGGCTAGAGGCTGTAGGCTAGAGGCCAGAGGCTAGAGGATTGAGGCTGAATGGCTGTTGGACCAAACAGGAGTCAGGAATTAGTAATCAGCGGTCAGGAGTCAATGAAGAAGCTGTTAAGATTCTTCTCCTATCAGCCATGCAGCCGCAATTCAGGAGTCACCAGTCAGAAGTCAATAAAAAGAAGCTGATAAGCTAAATCATTCAGTTCCAGCCTCTGGTCTCTAGCCTCTAGCCTTCAGCCTATCCGCCTTTCAGTAATACTCGCCATGTACCAAATAATTACTAACATAATCCTGAATCGCATCTTTAAATGGCAACATCGGCGTATTATATGAAATAGAATGCAATTTCCTCATATCCGCACAAGTATAATTTTGGTAGGTCTTAATCAAGTCTTCGGGCATTGGAATAAATTCAATGATCGGATGCTTTTCCAAAGCCTCAAACGTATGTTGGACCAGATCTATAAAACTGTTTGCTTGTCCACTGCCAAGATTGTAAATTCCATTTGGGCGCGGATTTTCAAAAAAGAAAAACAGTACATCTAATAAATCACGAATGAAAATAAAATCCCGTTTCTGTTCACCGTCTTTGATCTGTGCATCATTCGATTTAAATAAACGCACGCATCCCTTCTCCTGAATTTGATTGTAAGCATGAAATATCACAGAAGCCATTCGCCCCTTATGATATTCATTCGGACCAAATACATTAAAAAATTTAAATCCAGCCCATTGCGAAGGATGTTGTTTTTGCAACAAAACCCATTCATCAAAAATTTGTTTGGACTGACCATATGGATTCAAAGGTTGAAGGCTTGGAATCAGCGATTCATCATCCGAATATCCTAAAACACCATTCCCATAAGTAGCTGCACTCGATGCATATAAAAATGGAATATCATGTTGCGCAGCAAGATTCCATAAATTTTTGGAGTATGAAATATTTAATTCTTCAAATATTTGCACATCCATTTCCGTAGTATCGGTGCGAGCTCCGATGTGAAATATAAAATCAATGTCCGAATGATTTTTTTCCAACCAGGCGATAAATTGAGTTCGATCCAGAAACGAATGAATGTTTTTATTTACTAAATTGGGATGATCCTTTTTATAAATGGCATCGACAGCTATTATATCTTGAAACCCTTTTTGGTTTAGATAAGAAACCAAACACGAACCAATAAATCCGGAAGCACCCGTTACAACAATCATACTGCGAAGATATAACGGGGAATCATGACAAGCTTACATATAACTTTCCATGGGCGGACAAGTACAAACTAAATTGCGATCTCCAAAGGCATTGTTTACACGACCCACACTCGGCCAAAATTTTGACCCATGTTTCAAATAAGCCAATGGATAGGCTGCTTTTTCACGAGAATATGGCCGTTCCCACACATCTGAAGTAATGACAGCGGCTGTATGAGGCGCGTTAGATAAAACATTATTTTCAGCCGGATAGTTCCCCAAAGCGACCTCTTGGATTTCTTCATGGATCTGTAACAAAGCATCACAAAAACGATCCAGTTCATCCTGATTTTCAGATTCTGTTGGTTCGATCATAATGGTACCCGCGACTGGAAACGATAAAGTAGGTGCATGAAAACCATAATCCATCAAGCGTTTGGCAACATCTTCAGCGCTGACCCCGATACTTTTAAACGGACGAAGATCTAAAATCAATTCATGCGCAACCCGACCCATTTCGCCCGTGTACAATACCTTAAATTTTTCTCCCAAACGAGTCGCCATGTAATTTGCATTTAATATCGCATGAGAAGTTGCTGATTTCATTCCATCGGGACCTAACATTCGAATGTATGCATAGGAAATTAATAAAATACTGGCACTGCCATAGGGCGCAGCTGAAACCGGTGGCGTTGCACCTTTTTCCGGATTTACATTTAAGTAAGGATGTGATGGCAAGAAAGGTTTCAGATGATCGTTTACACAAATCGGACCAACCCCCGGACCACCGCCACCATGTGGAATTGCAAATGTTTTATGCAAATTTAAATGACAAACATCCGCACCAATCCGAGCCGGACTGGTTAATCCTACCTGCGCATTCATATTGGCACCGTCCATATACACCATGCCCCCATTGTCATGAATAATTTGACAAATATCTTGTATAGAAGTTTCAAACACACCGTGCGTTGATGGATAGGTCACCATCAAACAGGCAAGATTTGATTTGTGTTCTTCTGCTTTTGCTTTCAATTCAGAAACGATGATGTTTCCTTGTTCGTCGCAAGGAGTTACCACCACATCATAGCCAGCGATGACTGCACTTGCCGGATTGGTACCGTGCGCTGAAGAAGGAATGATTGCAATGGTGCGATGATGATCTCCGCGCGATTCATGGTATCCGCGAATTGCCAATAAACCTGCGAACTCACCTTGTGCACCAGAATTCGGTTGTAAGGAACAAGCAGTAAAACCTGTAATGTTGCAGAGATAAGCTTCCAGTTCTTTAGCCATTTGGATGTAGCCGGATGTTTGCGATGCTGGAGCAAACGGATGGATGTTTGCAAATTGAGGCCAGCTCACTGGAATTAATTCCGTTGCGGCATTCAACTTCATAGTACACGAACCTAAAGAGATCATGGAATGCACCAAGGAAAGATCTTTGTTTTCTAAACTCTTAATGTAACGCATCAAGGAAGACTCCGTATGATGCATGTTGAAGATCGGATGCGTAAGATATTCTGATTGGCGCACCAAAGCCAGGGGCAATTTTACTTGCGGTGAAACGGATAGTGCAGCAGCCGTTTTTTGTGTAGCCTCTGCAATAATATTTATAATCGTTAATAGATCTTCTTCAGTACTGGACTCATCCAAATTGATTTGGATTGCGTTGTTTGCGTACCAAAAATTGCACTGATATTTTTCAGCAACGGCCTTGATTTTACTTTGTGTGTTCTGATCCGCTTCAATGGAAATCAAATCAAAGAAATGTTCGTTTGACACCTTACATCCCATGGCTTGTAAGGCTTGTGACAAGGCACAAGACATATCGTGTACCCGACGTGCAATTGCTTTTAAACCAATCGGACCATGATACACAGCATACATGGAAGCCATGATGGCCAAGAGCGCTTGTGCAGTGCAAATATTTGAAGTTGCTTTTTCGCGCCGGATGTGCTGCTCACGTGTTTGGAGTGCCATGCGCAAGGCACGATTACCATGGACATCAATAGAAACTCCGATAATTCTTCCCGGAATATCCCGTTTAAAGTCTTCTTTCGTTGCAAAAAAAGCGGCATGCGGGCCGCCATAGCCCATGGGCACACCAAAACGTTGGCTATTGCCAAACGCGATGTCGGCACCCAGTTCGCCCGGACTTTTGAGCAAGCACAATGCAAGCAAGTCCGTTGCCATGGCTACGAATATTCCGGCTGCTTTTGCTTTTTGGATAAAGTCTTCATGGTTGATAACGCCACCTGATTTGTCGGGATATTGAATCAATGCTCCAAAGCAGTTGTTTGGGATGGCATCGGTTTGACAGTTGCCGGTGACAATCTTTATGCCTTGTGGCCAGGCACGCGATTGGAGGACGGCCAAGGTTTGATCATAGACTTTATGATCCACAAAGAAAACATTAGCAGAATCCTCCTTGGTCTTTTTTTCTTTTTGGTGGTAAAAAAGCATCATGGCTTCTGCAGCAGCAGTTCCTTCATCCAGTAGCGAAGCATTTGCAATCGGCAGTCCAGTTAGGTCAGACACCATGGTTTGAAAATTGAGCAAAGCCTCCAGGCGACCCTGAGCAATTTCAGCCTGGTAGGGTGTGTATTGTGTGTACCAGCCCGGATTTTGGAATACATTGCGCAAAATGGCACTCGGCGTCACCGAACCGAAGTAACCTTGTCCAATAAAATTGCGCGTACAGCTGTTTTTATCCGCCAGATCTTTGAGCATCAGCAAATAATCGTATTCCGAAAGCGCTTCAGGGGTTTTAAGCTCCTCCTTCAGTCGAATCTTATCCGGAACCGTCTGTTGAATCAATTCATTCAGACTGTTTACCCCAACTGTTTTCAACATCGGAGCCAAATCCGTACCCAAAGTCCCGATATGACGGGATTCAAAACGATCGAAACGAGGAAACAAAGCCATACTGTGGTTTTAAAATTGGCTGCAAAAATAGGCCTAGCCGCTTGAATAAATAAGAATTGGGATTAAGAATTAAGGACCGGGAGCGTTTTATTTCAAAAAACCTAAACTATCTTAATTTGGTAAACTTTGTTTAAAAACCAATTTTTTGTAAAGTTTTACACACCTTCTTATGATTTTTAGCTAATAATTTGAAACAATCACTATAAAAACCAATCAATTTAGATATGTTTATATTTGTAAAAGCTGATGCAAAAATTCAAGAATCCATCTAGTAAGTCGGGATTTGGGAAGTTTTGTGGCGGGGATAAATGAGTTAGCGCACATGATGCAAGAATTTTTTTAATCTGATTTTGTGGTTCGATTAATGTCGTTATTGCTTGGCCTTTAAAAATAAATTGCAGCGGATTTTTTTTGGCGGTTTAAAATGTTTCACTTGTTGGGACAGCATCACGTGACCCTAACAGGCATTACACGCTACCCCGCTATCAACTTTAGGTTTTACTCTTAATTTTTTTGGTGGTTTAATATATAATTTTTACTTTTGGTTGACATCACTTTGGCGGTGCAGCGTTTACTGCCAAAACGTTCGTCCGTCCACCGACCGCTGTCCCCAACCTGCCATAAATAAAAAATAATTTGATCCAATACAATTGATCTTTATTTTAATTATCTTGTATTAAATTTAAAATCTTGCAGTATGAAACTCTTGTCTTTATTTTCATTATTTACGCTATTTACATTTGCTTGTAGTAAGGAATTAACTAGCTCTAAAAATATCGCGTATTACTATTGTACTTCTCATAAATGGACAAAAGAAGATTCTACAATAAATCATATACTCTACACAGATATTCTAAAGATAACTATGGATGAACAAGTTATTAAAGAAAAACTTCGGAGTGGCATAATTTAGTAACAGTTCGATGCAAAAATATAACAGGCTGTACTTCTGATTTAAACTATTATTATTCTGCTGAAGAAGCAATTGCAAGCAGAAATAAAATGTTGGCTATCTTTAAGAACCCCGAAAAATATCAAATCGAGAAAATAGAATTCAATTAAAAAAGCACGGCAGACAACAGCTAGACTGGCTACTGACAACAAATTTAAATGAACACACAAGCTCTAATAGAATATTTCAATCGCATGCTTCCTTTGGACGAAGAGGAAATTGCTTTTGTTGAAAAAGTTTTCAAAGAAAGAAGAATAAAAAAAAGACAATTTATCCTTCAAGAAGGAGAAATTTGCAAACATATCACCTATGTGCTTGAAGGTTGTTTCAGAATGTATTTGGTTGATCCTAACGGAAAAGAACACAACTTACAATTCGCTATTGAAAATTGGTGGATTGGTGATATTGGAAGCTTTCACAGTAATATCCCAAGTAAACTAAATGTTGAAGCTATTGAAAACTCAATTATTCTTCAAGCCAAGAAAGAAGATCAACTGAAACTTTACACAGATTATCCTAAATTCAATCAAATTTTTAGAGTACTCGCAGAAAATGCGATGGTAGGTCTTCAGCGAAGAGTTTTACAAAATATTAGTTCAACAGCAGAAGAACGATATATAGATTTTCTTGAAAGGCATCCTTATTTATTTAATCGCATCTCTAATGTGCAAATAGCCTCTTATCTGGGCGTAACCCCTGAGTTTCTTAGTACTATTAGAAAAAAAATCGCAAAATCTTAATATACATTAAGAGCATTTCTTAAACTACCTTATAGGCATGGGAAATTCATTCATCGTACCTTTGTTTTGTCAATATCGACAAACAATTTTAAAAGCCAAAGAAAATGGAAAAGAAAATTATTGCCGTAATAGGCGCAACGGGCTCACAAGGTAAAGGGGTTATTAATTCAATAGTTAAAAATGGCACTTTCAAGGCCAGAGCAGTTACAAGAAACCCAGAAAAATACAGTGGTAAGGCTGACGAGGTTGTAAAAGCTGACCTTACAGACTTAGCATCGTTAACTGAGGCATTTAAAAATGCGCATGGCGTTTTCGTTGTAACTAATTTTTGGGAAGGCGCTGACGAAATTGCACAAGGTAAAATAGCAATACAAGCAGCTAAAGATGCAGGAGTAAATCATTTTATATGGTCAACACTTCCAAATGTAGAAAAGATAAGTAATGGCAAGTTTGATGTTCCACATTTTACAGTTAAAGCAAAGGTTGACGAACTGGTGAAAAACGCTGGATTCAAAAACTACACATTTGTACAAGCTCCTTTCTATTTCCAAAACCTAACAGGACAAATGGCTGCACAAACACAACAAGACGGTTCTTTAGGTTGGACACTTCCTATTAATCCTACTGTAAAAGGAATTCATATGTCGGATATCAACGACTTAGGGAAAGTAGTTGCAGGTGCATTTTTAAATCCTGAAAAAGTTGGAAATGGAAGTTATTTATCACTCGCCACAGAACTCAAAAGCTTCAATGATATTTTGGATACTTTCAAAGCAAATGGGAAGGAATATAGCTTTAATCAAGTTCCTATGGAAGTATTCTCAAGCTTTTTTCAAGGTGCTGGAGAAATAGCACAAATGCTTGCTTATTTTGAAGCTCACAGCTATATGGGGCCAAATTCGGAAACACAAATTCAATTGGCTAAAGAAATTGCAACGGAAGAATATACTTCTTTAAATGATTGGATTAAACAAAACTAATTTATATATGAAACAGTTAGCATTATATTTTTTTGCGGCCACTATAATAGTGTCATGCAATCAAAAACAAGAATCAGTTGAAACAACTAAAGAAAAAACAGAAATCATGATAAAAGAAGAAAAACAAAAAATTGAGGTACTTCTAAGTGAGTACAAAAAATCATTGAACACTTCAGATGCTAAATTAGCTCAATCTCTTTATACTAAAGATGGAATATTCATGCCAACACAGGCACCATCAGGAATAGGCTCAGAAGGAATTCTAAAATCCTATGAATTTGTATTTTCTCAAATTCAATTGAACATTGAGTTTTTTATAGAAGAAATTGAAGTAGAAGGAAACATGGCTTTTGCAGTAACCAGTTCAAAAGGATCAGTTAAAATACTTGCAAATGGAGTTGAAGCACCAGAAGCCAATAGAGAACTTTTTGTATTTGAAAAGGTAGACGGAGAATGGAAAATTGCTCGATACATGTTTAATAAAACAAAATAAACAGACAGAAGGGCCGCCTATAAAAACTAAGTTTTCATTGCGCACGCAGTACGAACTGTCTTAGCCCCCAATAAACTGGACTAAATATAAAAATCAAATTAGTCCAGTTTATTGGGGGACAAGACAATTGATCTGATAATGAAATATACCTTCTTTGTTTTAAGCGCTGGATTGTGATGGTGGTTTTAAGAATTGGACTTTGTGCAATTGCTCATCCTCCCATTCTGCTTCCCAACCGTTCCGGTTCCTTCTCTTCGATGTCCGCTAGGACAACTATCCGCTAATTGCAGATTCGTTCGGTCATCGATGTATCTGTAAAGTCGACGCCGAGTTGGTTGGATTAGATTCTTTCTTTTCCTTTCCGGATTCTTCCAATCATGCTATATTCAGTATTGAAGTCGTTTACGCAACCATCCAACTAATTCACGGAGTTTTCCAAGGAAAAGGTGATAAATTTCATTTCTATTTTCAATTTAAATGAGAGCTGCTTTGACTGTCATCATAAATAGAATGAATTTTTAAAAATACATCTTCTGAACTTCCCGAGGTCGCACAATAGGAGTTTTTGGTAAAAATGAAATATCAACAAATTCAATTTTTCCCTTGGGAGTGATTTTTAGCATGACAGATTGATTAGGTTTAAACTCAATATTTGTTTTTTGAGTTTTTCCATTGAAGTTTAATTTAAAGTCCATTTTTTTAGATTCTGTTGCCAGAGATTGTCCAGAATAAATTGGATACTGCAAATTTTTAGAAGCCCATTGCGCTAAAAATAAATAATGGGTCCCATCTTTTGTAGTCCGACACCAATATTCTGGCAAGCTATCGCCTTGAATTAGGGCAGGATGATCTATTAACTTCACAAAACTTTTTGAAACCCCATTCAATGCTAACAATTGCTTTAACAGGTTTGAATACGCTCCTGATTTGGATTTACCAGGTTGATTGGGTAGTTGTTTAATACAAACCTTTAAACCTTCTTTGGCTAATTCTAAAATTCGTTTAAGCGCACGAAGATCCATGTACTTAACATCGACATATAACAAAGAAAAGGCGGCATCCCCAACTACTAATTTATTTTTTACCATCTTTGCCTTTTCTAAAAAATGCCGATTAATCCATAAGGGATGATAACCTACAACTTCTGCAGGTGGAAAGATATAGCGCATCTCATATTCTCCCCAAACCCAAACACGTTGCTTTTCTGGTGGGTAAGCACCTTTCATCAAAGCATCTTCATATGGAATATACACCGCAACATCGCTATAGGTTTTCCCTTCTTGTAATATCCCTGACACCTTTTCAACATACGCATTAAAGGCAGGTAGTTCATCGGTTAGACTTCCACCTGGGCCAAAATAACAGGTCGCAAAAAAATCAATGCTGTCTGACCCTGCCGGATTAAATGGCGTACCACAATAAACATGCTGATTGACTCCATGTGCAAACAAAGCATCAGCCACCATTTTTAAATCGGCAGTTTGCTCTTTTCGAAGATAAGTCGCAGGAAATCCATACATGCAGGTGAATGATTCAGATGAAACCATTTTTTTGGAAGCTAAACAGGCAGCTGAACTTACAATTTCAGAATAATTTGGATTGTTTAGCATGGCCTCTGTTTCAGGAATATCCACCAGAGAATAGGTGGTCATCACATCAGTTGGTGCTCCCAAACATTGGACCCTTGACCAGGCTCCCATCGCTTTACATTTTTTAACATAGGGAATATAAAATCCATTGGTAACGTATTCATCCAGATGCAACATATAATCATACCGTACATCCGGAAAAGAATCAATCCCTAATTTCATAAAAGGGAGGATATCATATCCAAATTTTAACATAAATGTTGAATCAAAACCTGGCGTCCAAATTTTATTTTTTTTATTCAGTTTGATTTCCCACGAATCTGTAAAAAGGATCGCTTTAGGACCTTTTAATACATCCTTCATCGCAGCTTGAAATGGCTTTGCAAATAATTCAAATGCATTTGGATCCAGATGATTGATTACCCGCATCGTCTGGGGCCATGCCCAGGAAAAAGTCAAGAGTTGACTGAATGAAGTATCCCCATAAATTTGAGTACCATATTGTTTCTCAATATTGAGTCCTGCAACCGGCCAGGCACTCCCGAATGTGAAATCACAAGCCATCCCAATGGAATCTGCATAGCGCTTCGTATATGCAACAATCTCCACCCATTCGCTGCTGAGCCACTTTTGTGCACTCGTGTCTACCGGATAATGCCGATTGTAATCTTTTGCATACCATTCCTGGTAGCGATGCAATGGATAAAGCCAGGCAATCTCAACGCCTCCAAAATTATTTTTCTTTAACCAATCCAATTGAAATTTAACATCGGATTCTTTTATTTTTGAAGCAAACCAAAACCAACGGGTCAGGGGTTTTGAAGAATTATAGAATTTGCTAACGGGCTTAACTTTATCAGGCTGTGGTTCGGTTGGATAAATTCTACTTACTAAAGGAACGAATAGTAAAAGAATAAACAATTTTAACAGGTTCATTCTGCAAAAATAATAATTAGAGGTAGATTATATAAGTGTTCTTTTTGATTTGCTATGAGAATTAAAATTTACGATTAGAAACTAGTACTTTTGCAATGTTAATCTTGCGCACAATTTAAAATTATTTATTAATTTAATCCATGACATTTAAACCGATTCGCTTGATCTTACTTTTCATAAGTATGCTTATAGGCTGGGTCTTTGGTTATATTAAAGTGCCTTATATAGAAATAAATAATTCTTTTTGGATTGGCTTTGCAGGATGTATTGGAATCATTGCTTTGGTAATTTCGCTTTATTGGATCTGGAATCATAATAAGTCGGCTAATAATTTTGAATCTGTCTTCAACTTAGGATCTAATCAAATTAAACAAAAGTTTTTCAAATTTACAGTATTGATTTCTTTCGCTTGTGCTGTACTTTTTTCCTGTTTTTTATTCTCTTATTTGTTCAATAAAAATCTTTATGAAAATCTAAATCTTGCCAAAGAGGAATTAAAGGAGTTCAGGAATAGTATTAATCTTGAACAACAAAAAAACAATATTGCATTAATACTTGAATTGATACACAAACTAGATTCTACTAAGGAAAATTCTCTAAATACATCTGAAATGGATGATATGGTTGAACGTATCGCAGCACTAAGCTCTTCGTTTAAAATAACCAAAGAATGGGATATGGAGAATAAAGTATATCAATCTTTAAGTTCAGAAAGAGGGCTCTTGTTACTTGTATTAATTACTACCATACGCGACTCCAATTATTTTAAAAAAATAAAGCAAAACGTTAGTTTTTATGGTGCTGATCTGCGAAACGCTGACCTGCATGACCAAAATTTAAGTGGCATAGACTTGACATATGCCAATTTACAATACGCCAATCTAGAAGGTGTTAATTTAAATCATGCAAACTTAACAGGCGCAAACATGATCGGAGTAAATTTAAACAAAGCAAGGCTTGTCGGAACCAAATTAATTTCAGCAAAATTAAATTGGGCAAAAATAAATGAAGCAGATTTACACCTAGCAAAATTAGATACTGCTGATTTAACGAATACCACGATTCAAAATTCCAAGCTAAATCACTCAACACTTATTCAAGCGGTCCTGTGCAATGCAATCTTGCATCAATCGGATTTAAGTTACAGTGTCATGTCAGGTACTAATATGTCGAATGCAAATCTCTCTAAAACTAAATTAAACTTTGCAGACATTTATAATACCAATCTCAATGATGCCATTTTAGAGGATGCAATCATTCATGAAAAATGGATCGAACGCTTAAACGAACGAAATAATTTTGGGGTGAATGGCTTGCTCGATAAGTATCAGATGGTTGCCGACAGCACAATTTATAAAGATTCGTCATTATACCGTCTTATAGTCAGAATAAATTAGGAATTTTCTAAATAATTATCAAACCAATTTGTATTTTTTAAATTCAAATTTAATGTAAGTGATTTAAAAATTTAAATATAGAAGTATGAATGTTAATAATGATTTGCTAAATGTTTAGGATCTATTTAATAGCACATTAATCTTATTCGAAAATTTAATAATCATTTCGTCTTTAGATCTAAAATTATCCAACCCAATTTCCAATGCCCACATATAATAACTTTGAATATCATTTAAGTAGGCTGAGAATAGATCTGGTGTGCATACCGTTTTCTTATTCAATTTATATTTCTCCTTTAGTTTAGATCCAAGTTTCTGTCCGATCTCATTATTAATAATATCTATATAATTATCTTCCGGACTATTGATTGAATCCTTTAGTTGATGCATACTAAATCTTCCGGAAGTAATTTCTGGCATATTATTTCGTTCGTGTAAATCTCCAATGAAATCCGCCAATTCTTCTGAAAAAAATGAGGTAATTATGGCCTGTGCTGTTATATGATTAAATGTGTTGATGTACCCTTTTTCCGAACTATCCCGGGCACTGAAATAAGCCAAATGGGGTGTATTAATATGTCGGAATGATTCTTCAGCAAGATCATAGAAAGACATATCACCCGGTCCAAAAAATGCAGGTCTTCTGCGCGAAAGCATATAAATATGGTCTAGTTCACCTCGCTGCCTAATGGCATCAGGATTGGACAAAACAAATCGAGTTCGGGTAAACAAATCTGCTTTTTGAAGTTTTAATATTTCGTTTTGACTTACACCTGAACGCATCGTCCGAGTGATAGTTTCTCCATTACTTTTATAAGAAATTTTGACAACACTATGAATACATTCCATACTGTCCATACGACTATAATCTTGATCGTATTGTATTGACACCACCTTTTTTAAATGTTCTAAATTTTTGAAACGAGTGGATAATAAGGCTTTGCTTCTAACACCTAAATTGCAACAATATTTATTTTCAGATACTTGATGACTTGAAATAAATGAAGACTCTGATTTTGAATTAAAACCGTTTTTTAAATTGATTTGAGTACATGAACTAATACTGTAAGCGAGAATAGCCGGAAACAAAATAAAAAAAAGTGGCTTATACATTGATGTACTCATCCAATTCATTTGAATTACCAAAGTTATTCAAATTTGATAATATGCTATTGGATTAAATTACCAAACAACCTATTAATTGTAATTAAAACCAAAACAGTCTAAAATAGGATCTATTAATTGCAGGCTTCTAATTATGTTTGTATTGCTATTTATAAATATGAAACATTACATCCTGAGTTTTATTCTTATTTCTTCAATAACGTGTTCATTTGGTGCCAAAATTTTTAACATCAAATCATTTGGCGCCTTGGGCGATGGGCTATCGATCAATACAATAGCCATTCAAAAAGCTATAGATCAAGCACATGCAGCCGGTGGGGGGATTGTTCTTATCCCTGCGGGGAAGTTTGTTTCAGGTTCCATTGTTTTAAAAAATGGTGTTGAACTGCATCTCGAAAAACAGGCATTCCTGCTGGGTAGCATTGAGATTGCAGATTATATAAAACTCAATAGATGGAAAGCTTTAATCATGGCTGATGGCGCTTCAAATATATCTATTTCAGGAAAAGGGATCATCGATGGAAGAGGCGCAGAACTTGCCTTACACATCGACAGCCTTTTTTATGCCGGAGTAATTGATAGTTTCAATTATTATTTATCTGAAAGAAGACCCTGGGCTGAATTGAGACCACAGATAATTGAATTCAATCGTTGCAGTAATATTAAAGTTACAAATGTCACGATAAAAAATGCTGCCTGTTGGGTTCAAACGTATGAAAAATGTAAAAATATTGTAATCGACCGCATTCGGGTAGACAGTGATTCTTATTGGAATAACGACGGGATCGACATCGTTGATTGTCAAAATGTACAAATCACCAATTGTGATATCAACGCTTCAGACGATGGGATCTGTATAAAATCAGAAGATTTCAGTTTATCACAAATTTGCGATAGCATTTATATAGCAGATTGCACCATTCGCTCCAGTTCGTGTGCAGTTAAATTTGGTACGTCCCTGGTAAGTGGTGCCAGAAATGTAGTCATTAAAAATATTAAAGTGTATGATACCTATCGATCTGCGATTGCCATTGAATGTACACAAGGAGGATTTATAGAAAATGTACTTGTTGAAAACATCGTTGCAAAAAATACCGGAAATGCCATTTTTATGCGCATAGGGAAAGTACGCGGTGCACCAAAAGCCGGACCTTTGCGAAATGTTACCATAAGAAACATGCATGTTTCCGTTCCGTTTGATAAACCGGATAAAAATTATATCATTCGGGGTCCTGATTTAGCAAGCTTCCACAATATATTTCCATCCTCGATAACCGGAAATCCTGGCGTGTATGTTGAAAATGTCCATCTCGAAAATATTACGATCAACTATCCGGGTAGGGGTAATAAAGCATACGCAAATCTTCCATTATATCGAATCAAAGATGTTCCTGAGCTCGAAACTTCTTATCCAGAATTTTCAATGTTCGGTGAGTTGCCGGCATGGGGTTTTTATGTAAGGCATGTAAAAGGTTTAAGTTTTAAAAATATTAATATTAAAATAAAAGATCCGGATTACCGCCCTGCATTTGTTTTTGATGATGTGCATGGTTTAAAACTTGAACAAATAAGAGTGAGAGGAGACAACAAATCTTCACCAATATTTTACAAAGACAGCAGTTTGGTGGAATGTGTTGATTTAAAAGTTTATTTAAAATAACTTTTACAGATTCTCTTCTTTACAACTTCAAAATTATTAAGTTCAATCTTATTTATCCTCAAGCTACAATATCTGTGTTTGGTGGATTAAAATAAATAGGATTAAATAGTAGGCTAAGACTTTCAATGACTACAAATCTTTTCGATTAAATCCACGGATTGCATAAAGTATTGGAATTAGCATCCAAAGGAACATAATACCACCGGAATATAATATTCCTTGTACACTTCCAAAAAACTCCTTGTATAAAGCTCCGGTATAACCCATCAATGCACTGACATCCATTTTAAGCATAACTGAAACTCTTGCTAAATCAATGGGATTTAATGCTGTCAACAAAAGCGTAATTTTTTCAAGTGGATAATCACTGAAATTAAATAAAATCATCAAGACCAGGCCGTCATAAATTAAAGCAAAATAAAACCATAACAATAAGACAATTCCGATTCCTCTGGCCTTATCCCTCGAATGAACGGATGCAAAAAAAGCCAGGGAAGTACATACGCTTGTTAAAGCAATTCCTGTCCACAACAAGGTAAGACTGCTCTCATTCGGATTGTAAATTAAAATTGGGATTCCCATACCTAGCAACAGGGCCAAAATCAACGAAGAGGCCGTACTCAGAAATTCACTCCACAGTACACGACTCCTGCTAAGGGGTTGCGATAACAACATTTCAATAAATTCGTATGAGTTGTAATAATGTATGGTCGCAAATATCATACTAATCAATGGGATGGTAACCAACTGAATGTTGAGTAAACTCAATATGGCTTTACTTGAATTTTCCTCGAGATTAAATAATAACATACTGACCAAAAAAAGGAAAACCGTATAGGCCAATATTACTTTATTGCGGACGATATCGTAAAATATGTATTTAGACAATTTCCACATGCGTTGCTTCATTTTTAGTTTTCATAAACCGGGCAATTGCCTTTCCAAATTTTTCCTCTCCGGTTTGTTGTTTCAACTCATTTAAATTACCATTAAACTGAATGGCGCCTTCCTGTAAATACAAAACATGCGTGGTTAAATCATCGAGATCACTTAATATATGAGAGGTAATTAAAATCAACTTTCCCTTTGCTTTTTCTCGTTGTATTTTTTCTTTAAGCAACTCGGAAGACAGTGGATCAAGTCCGGCTGTGGGTTCATCCAAAATTAGAATTTCAGGATCAAATAGAAATGCGACTGCTGCGCTCACTTTTTGCCTGGTCCCACCGCTCAAACTTCTCATGGGTTTTTCCCAAATTTCATGCAATTTATAAAGCTCCAGCATTTCTTCATCTAAATTCACCGAACTGCGAATGGACTTTAATAAACTAAACAACTGACCCACTTTCATTTGATCCGGGTACCTCCCAATCTGAGGCATATACCCAATTTTTTTACGATAGGTTTCATCTTTAAAAATAGATTCTCCATCCAATTCGATTTGACCCCGGTCTGGCCTAACCAATCCAAGGATGCATTTTATCAAAGTGGTTTTACCAGATCCATTAGGACCTATCAACGAAATAACCTGGCCTTTATTGAATTGGACATGAATGTCGGTCAATGCAACTAATTTTTTAAATCGCTTCTCTAAACCACTAATCCGAATCATAATTTATTGGGAACAATTTTGGGTTGTAAGTCAATTAAATTTTCAGGTGTAAGACTTGGAATAGCCTTTTCCGCTTTATCTAATGTTGCGATTAAAATACTTCGCAATAAAATTAATGCACTCGGATTTTGCTCTACGATCATAGAATACATACTTACCGGATGATATGGGATATCACCAAAACCATCTTTGGTTCGGTCGTAGCCTTCGTATTTATCCCAGTAGTTTTGACTAAATCGACTCAACACATTGCTTCCGTTGGTGGCAACGTCGAAGGTATTTCCTATAAAATTGTTGTGCTGAAACTGGATGTCGTTGCAACTGGCTTGGACTTTTAAAGCCCAGCCATTTTCTTTAAAACGATTTTTTTCCACAACCATCCTACTGCTGCCTTCCATGTGGATGCCTACCGTGTTTTGATCAAACGTATTGCCATAAACCCAACTATCTGAAATATCTTTTAATAAGATGCCGTAAGATGAGGCACCCCAGTTATTTTCAAAGTGATTGGATTCCATCGTAACTTCGTGTGAATACATCACTGCAACGCCAGCCCCGTTTTTAATAAATGTATTGTTTGCATAATAATCTTTATGTGAAAACATAAAATGCAATCCATATCGTACATTTTCTGTGCTGTAATTGTAAAGAATACTGGATTCTGTTACAAACTCAAAATAAATTCCATCTCTGTGTCCACTGATGTGATTGTTTTCAATTAAGGCATGGTTGCATTTCCAAAGGTGAATTCCATTGCCTGAAGTTTGTTCGCTTTCCGCCTGTCCGGAAATCCAATTGTTTTTAATATGAATTTGGCTGGTATTTGAAATATGAATTCCAAAATAAGAATTCTCAATTTTATTGTTTTCAATTCGAATATTTTCAGCATCTATACATTTAATAGATGCAAAATCACGGGTTGCTGATTTTCCACAATTTATAAATGTAATTCCTGAAACGACAATATTTTTTCCACTAATTGTAAGAATTTCAAATTGCAACTTTCCGTCTAAGACCGGATAGTTAATACCTGTAAAAACCATTTCTTGTTGAATGATCAGATTTCCTTCTGAATAATGCCCACCATCCACAATCAAGCTATCGCCCGGTCGGATATTTTGAAGTCCTTCCTTGATCGTTTTAATTGGGTGATTGGGTCCAACATAAATGCTGGAAGCGTGCAATGAAGAATTTAAAAGAACCAAACATAAAAATGCACCACAACTTGAAATTTGAATCTTATTCAATACTTTTATAAACAGCATTCCAGTCAAAGAATTTTGCAGTAGAATTTTCAGGATTTTTATTAGCATTTAATTCATTGGTAAAAGCAGCAAGGTTAAAATTCATCGGGCTTTTGATTCCATCTCCAAAAACAAATGTACATTGATTTACAGATATGAAAGCATTAGGATTGTTATAATCTGCAACCACCATGGTTTTAATGGTATTGGAATCAAAAGTTCCGGATTTCAATAAACGGATCATGCAACCAATATCATCAAACTTATAAAGTTTTCCTTTATTGGTTATTATCTGTGAACCAAATTTTGGATCAACAATACCCATTTTACACATATAGCAAACATCCGTTCCTAATTTAAATGGTTCGGGTTGTACATTGCAGGATGAAACTGACAAGACTACTGGAATAACGAGTATTGCTGAAAATTTTATTGGAATTTTAAATGGAAATTTGTGATGTCTGTAATATTCATAAATCCATAGAAGGATCATGATAGCTGCTGCAATGATAACAATCCATCCTCCTATATCCGGAAGAGAATAGGCATCAAAATTTAACAGACGTTTATGACCTAACAGCGGTGGTTGATAGGAAAGTCCAGGCACTTTAATTGCTGCCGTTTCATCCAGATTGTGTCCATAGTCATAACCCCATCTGTAAAAATCAAACATAGCAAATACACCACCAAATGCAGTAAAAACAATATACCAAAATAAGATTGCCAATCGGCCAAAATAGGCTACTAACAAACCTAACAAAATATAAAATCCCACTACATAAATTAAAAATTCAAATTCAGGAAACATTTCTACTTTGATATGACGCATTCCAATATAATGATTTAAACCATTGATAATTTCTACATCTCCTTTTAAAGTGTTTAGCCAGATTTTCATGGTTAAACCTTCAGGATACTGCGGTGCAAATAAGTCAATTCTCCAAATTGGAACAAAATAAGTGACAATCAATGCAAGCGAAGTTAAGGCTACAATGATCCTGGATCTATTTGTAATTTTTGTCATAGTATAATATTTGAAAAAAATACGGGCCGGGTAATTAATACACCGACCCGTTTACTCAAATTAAATGCTTCTGGAACTCTATGTTATTTGGTAGGAGGCAATAAAACTGCATCCACGATATATATCAGTCCGTTGGTTGCGGGAACCGTTGCTACTACATTTGCATTCCCGTTAACCATCATCTTCCCATCTTTCAGTTGAATGGTAATGTTATCACCACTGGCCATGCCAATGGTTTGACCATCTTGTAAATAATCCTGTTTATATACACCAACGGCAACATGGTATTCAAGAATTCCCTTAAGAGCTTCTTTTTGATCTGGCTTCATAAGCCCATCAACGGTGCCTGCGGGAAGTTTATCAAACGCAGCATTGGTAGGTGCAAATACTGTAAACGGCCCTGCATTCGCTAAATCATTTACATATTCTGCTTGCTTAAGCGCTGCAACCAATGTGGTATGATCAGGAGAGCCAACAGCAATTTTCACAATATCCTTTTGTGAATCATTGTCCTGTACCCCTGCTTGTCCTAAATCTGCTTCTGCAGAAGGAGTAGCAGCAGCTTGCGTTTCTGTTTTTGTTGGTGCATTGCATGCACTAAATAATGCTGCACCCAGTATAATTAATTTATAAATTTTCATATGGATTCGATTTTGAATGAAATATTATGATGACTTAATTATTTAGCTACAGGAGCTGCTGCCTCAACTTTTTTACCAGTGCTAAATGTAATTGGTACATTGGATCCAGCAGGACTAACCCGTATGTAGCCTTGCATTTCCTGGTGCAATGCTGAACAAAAATCGGTGCAATACATTGGAAAAACACCAATCCGATCTGGTTTCCATAACAAGGTTTGTGTTTCTCCAGGCATAATTAATAACTCAGCATTGTTAGCGCCTTTCACTGCGAATCCATGAGGTACATCCCAATCTTGTTCGAGGTTGGTTACATGGAAATAAACTGCATCTCCTAATTTAACACCTTCTATATTGTCTGGAACAAAGTGTGAACGAATGGATGTCATATAAACATGTACTTCGTTTCCTTTGCGTTCTACTTTCGCATTTTTTTCACCCATGGTTACATATGGATTTTTATTTTCTTCTATTTTAAAAACTTTTACACTGTTTTTAGAAATAAGTTCTGCAGGAATTGCTTCTGCATAATGCGGCTCGCCAATAGTTGGAAAGTCCAACAACAATTTCATTTTATCACCATCAAT
Source organism: Saprospiraceae bacterium (assembly GCA_016712145.1). Classification (NCBI taxonomy): domain Bacteria; kingdom Pseudomonadati; phylum Bacteroidota; class Saprospiria; order Saprospirales; family Saprospiraceae; species Saprospiraceae bacterium. The sequence continues at coordinate 2,615,861 of JADJRO010000001.1, read as the reverse complement.
AGAATACAATTGCGCACTTTGTGTTAACTCCGGACCCGTTGGTAAATAACGGTCTTTCGTAATTTTATTATAAGCAATCACATATTTCCCCCATGGCTTTTTAGTAGGTCCACCTGGGACGCACAAGTGACCAATAGAGTAATAAGTTGGTACACGATCCAATACTTGCAAATCACTGACTCTCCATTTTACAATTTCAGAAGAAACAAAAAATGAAGTATAGGCATTTCCTTTATCATCAAACTCCGTATGCAAGGGGCCCAATCCTGGTTTTTTAACTTCACCATGTAAAACTGCTTCGTATTTCAATACTGGAATTCCTTCATAATCTCCATCAAAATTTTTAGCTGCAATAGCTTCTTGAATTTTTGTGAATGAAAATACAGGAATCATAGCCGCTAATTTTCCACTACCCACTATGTATTCTCCTGTTGGATCGGTATCACAACCGTGTGGAGATTTCGGACAAGGCATAAAATAGACCATGTCTGGACAATCTTTTGGATCCAGAACAATCACTTCAGTTTCAATTTTTGATGTTGCACTGTGTGTTTGTTCGCTGTATGTATTGTGCGCATATTTAACTGCTTTTTTCATGCCTTTGCCCTGAGCGAGATATTCTTCAGCTTTTTTCCAATTAACAGCCATTATAAAGTCCTTATCCTTTTGACTGGCATTTACTTCCAACAGGGTATTCGCTCTTTCAGAATTATAACAGCTAAAGAAAAACCATCCATGAGATTTTCCTTTACCAGCACGCGCTAAGTCAAAATTGATACCAGGCAATAATATTTGAAATGCAATTTTCATAGCTCCATCATTCTTGTCAATGCTAATAAAACTTACGGTCCCTCTAAAGTTTTCTTTATAGGTTGAAATTGCTACGTCTTGCTTGTCTCCCATGGGTACGCTGAATCGGGTTCCTGCAACAACATATTCTGTATTCTCCGTAACAAAAGGAGAGGAGTGATTTCCACCGCTATTTGGAATTTCAATTATTTCTGCGGTACGGAATGTCTTTAAATCAAGACGTGCAATACGCGGAGTATTGTTTGCATTTCCAAATGCCCATCTACCATCATGCACCCCATCAGTTACAGACAGTGCTGGATGGTGTAAATCATCCCAAGGCACAAATCCATGAGAAGTATTCAGCATGGGTTTGGTTTCTTCTGAGTATCCATAACCTTTCTCTGGATCAACAGAAAAAACTGGAATCACTCGGAATAATCTTCCAGAAGGCAATCCATAAACTGCCATCTGGCCACTAAATCCTCCTGAAACAAAATTGTAAAACTCATCATATTTCCCAGGGGGTACATAGGCTTTTACTGCCGCATCACCGCTTACAGCAGTTTGAATTCCTTTTGGCTTGCAAGCATTCATACACATTGCAAGTGAAAAGAGTCCCAATAAAATGGGAAGGTATTTTAGCTTTCTTAGTTTCATTTTAATAAATTTTGTATGATAGATTGTATATTTATTTTTCACCATCATTGGATCTCATAAACTCAATCACCTGGCGTGCTTCTTCTTTACTTACATTTTGATTGGGCATTCTTACCAGACATTGCTCGAGTAATTTTTGTGCTTCCTCATCTTTTTCCAACATCATATCGACATTGGTAATCATATTCATAATCCAGGTTGGATTTCTTCTTTTTGTTACACCCGCCCAACCCGGTCCAACCAATTTTTCGTCTGTGAGCTTATGGCAAGCCAAACATTTGAGGTCATAAATATTTTTTCCTCCACTAACCCATTCGGCATTCAATGGGCTAGCAAAGGCTATTTCACCCTCTTTTACTTCTGTTCCATGAACTTCTGGTTGATTTTTGGTTAATTCTTGTACATCATACATCTTGGCGTCTTTTTTAACACCTTCACTACAACCGAGAGGAAGCCAAATGAGGCCTAGAATAAGAGCCGGATAAATTAATAATTTAGTTTGCATGGTCCAGAATTTTTAAATTAAGATAATTTTGTCTTAAATAATTGATAGTACAAAAATATCCGAATGGCAAATTTGGTATTATGACCATTGTCAACAGGAGCCATGATTTTTGTCACTTGGGTTTGAATGCCGTGATCTTGTTTTGGAATTTATTCTGGGTGCCTCCCTATTTCTGCCTTATACCCATGTGGAAATTTTTTAATTCGTTCCGGATTAGTAATTTGCCTCCTAGGGATGCTTTTTTTTGAAACAAATAGGCATAGGGACATAGATTACATAGAATTTAATTATTCTCATCCTATGTGTTCCCTATGTTTCCTTTATTCCTATGTGGTAAAAAAAAGCCTTTTAGGAGATCTAATGTTTTCTTTTATAGTGTGATTTTTTCTGAACCACATAGGCACATAGGGACATAGATTACATTGAATTTAATTGTTTTCCTCCTATGTGTTTCCTATGTTTCCTTTATTCCTATGTGGTAAAAAAAAGCCTTTTAGGAGATCTAATGTTTCCTTTTATTTTGTGATTTTTTCTGAACCACATAGGCACATAGGGACATAGATTACATAAAATTTAATTATTTTCTTCCTATGTGTTCCCTATGTTTCCTTTATTCCTATGTGGTACAAAAATGGCTCTTTTGTAGAGTTAATGATTCTCCTCCTAGCGTGATTTTTTTGAATCACATAGATACATAGGGACATAGAACACATAGAAATTAATTCTTTTATTCATATGTTATAAATATTTGAATTTATATACGGGTTCTTTTCCTAGATTGCAAGATGATTTTGAAGTCTTTTGATTATATTATTGTGGGTGCCGGATCGGCAGGTTGTGTGCTAGCCAATCGGCTCAGTGAGAATCCTGTTATAAAAGTTGCGCTTATCGAAGCCGGGGGTTTGGATCGACATTTTTTAGTCCAAACACCTGCAGCGTTTTCAAAACTATTTAAAACCAAGAGAGATTGGGCATTTGAAACGACTCCTCAAGTTGGATTAAACAAGCAAAAGATGTTTAGTCCACGTGGAAAAATGTTGGGTGGTTGCAGCAGTATGAATGCCATGATCTATACCAGGCCCCATCCTTTGGATATGGAAGCATGGCGCAAATTTGGAGTTCAGGGTTTTGAATGGGAAACTTGTTTACCCTATTTGATACAAGCCGAACAGCAAATGGGATTTTATCATGAAGATACCAGTGCCTATTCAAATGAGACTATGTATATACATCCCTTAACCGAACAATTTGTGCAGGCTACTCATGAATTTGGTTGGCCGATCAACAAATCAAGTTCAAGCATTCAAAGGGGTTCGCAATTTTTTTTAAAGAACATCCGGAATGGAAAACGCTTCAGTGTAGTTGATGCATACCTTCGACCAATTTCCGATCGTAAAAATCTGAGCATTATAAATCATTCACAAATAAGCAAGCTACTTGTAAATAAACATGAAGTAACTGGGATTGAATTTTTTCAAAATAAGAAGTTGAATCAATTGCATTGCAATCGTGAAATCATCTTATGTGCTGGCGCGTTTCAATCACCCCATCTTTTAATGCTATCAGGAATTGGAAACAGTCTTGAATTGGAACCACACGGCATCCAAACAATCCTGGATTTGAAACCTGTTGGTAACCATTTGAAAGATCACTTAATCTGTGGTATGGCATTTCGTTTAAAAAAAGGAATTCAATCTTTGGATTCCCTCAACCAGCTGGTTCCGGCAGTTTCAAGTTTAGTTCAGTATCTTAGACACAATACCGGCCCATTATGCAGCAACGTTGCAGAAGCCGGTGCTTTCATAAATACAAAAGGGACCAGTGATCGTCCGGATTTGGAATTTCATTTTGGTCCGGCGTTTTTTATTCAACATGGTTTTATTCAACCAAAACCTCATGGGATTAGTTTTGGACCTAACTTATTACATCCAAAAAGTGAAGGCACGATTCAATTGCAATCAAACAATCCGCTGGATGCTCCAGTAATAAATCCAAATTATTATCAGGATGAATCCGATCTGCAACTCATGGTGGAAGGATTAAAAATAACACGTGAAATCAGCAAGCAAAAAGTTTGGGAACAAACCATTGATGCTCTTGAATTTCCAGCATACGAAGCGCAATCAGATGATGATTACATGAGCCACCTTCGTCAATACAGTCAAACGCTTTATCATCCAACTGGAACTTGCAGAATGAGTGCTTTAGAAGATGGGGTGGTTGATTTTGAATTTAAAGTTAAAGGCATTTCCAATCTTCGAATCGCTGATGCTTCGGTGATTCCAACAACAATTAGCAGCAATACACAAGCAACGGTATTCATGCTTGCCGAAAAATTAGCAGCTCAAATGGTTTAATTCAATTTAAATCCAACTGGCAATACCATCTTTACTGAAACGTTTTTACCATTGTGTTTTCCGGGCGTCCATTTTGGCATATTGCTTAAGATCCGGTTTACCATTTCATCACATCCACCACCTAAGCCTCTTAAAATTTTAACTTCCCGAACTTGTCCGTGTTTATCAACAATAAATTCAGCGGTTACGCGGCCTTCAATGCGGTTTTCCTTTGCCATTTGTGGATACCGGATGTTTTTGGATAAATAATCCATGAGATCTTTTTCGCCTTTACCAAACTTTGGCATTTCTTCTGCAAACCGAATAGGCTCTTCCTTCGTGTTGGTTCCGGTTTCTGTATTAATTGATTCAGTACCTGATGAAGATCCGCTTGAAATGGTTTCATTTGTCAGGCTCAGGCCTTCTTCCTGAGTTTGATTGCCTGTGTTGTCTGGAATTTGTTCGACTTCTTTTTTTATATCAAGCGTACTGTCTTTTACAACTTTAAATCCTTCAGCATTGCTTGCTTTTTTTACTGTTGCGGCCTTCAATTCTTTTGCGGGTGGTTTTACTTCCATTGGTTTTTCAAAGGGTAAATCGGTTTTCCATTCATGCCAGATTTCCTCCGGACAATTTTCTTCAGCGATCGAAGCATTTTTCTTGTTTGCCAAAATAGACGAACTAAATGCAGCCAGTACAAACAAGAAAAAAGCAATCAGCATGGCTTTCGTCATATTACTGGATTGTGTTTGCCGGATCCGGTAAGCTCCATATGCTTTGTTGCGATGCTCAAATACCAATTCGAGCCATTCAAAATCAGAATTCATTGGTGATTTCATGGTCTGTAGGTTTTGTATACTGGGGTAACGTATGGTCAGATATTTTCGTGATCAAATAAAAATTATTTTCATAAAAATTTACAGACTAATACCTCCCATCCTTTACATAAGCCAACTTTTTCATAAACTTCACTTCGATACTTGCAAAATCAAAATCGTCAACGACTTTTCCAACAATCAGGTAACAGCCTCTTCCCTGAAAAGGAGATTTTTCCAATTCGGGTGGAAAGTGCGTGGTATCAAAAAATTGTCCTTCGCGATCCAGCCAGGTACCGAAGGCCATGAGCTTGCCTTGCTTGGTGCGTACCGGTTTTTGCGTGACATAATAACCCAGCAACTGAACGCTGCGGTTCATGTAATTTTTCAACTCTTTGGATAATATACAATTTGATACATCTGCTTCCAACAAGTCAAAGGGATTGCATAGTGGAAATCCCAACAACTCAATTTCATCAAAGCGCTGATCAAAAGCTCCTTCTTCCAAACCAGGCATAACAAACGACTCGCTCTCATCCTGAAACAAATAAGAATGGACGAATTGTGTTTTTCCCATTTCGGGCACCGCATTTTTTTCCCACATCAATTCGCCTTTACTTAATCCGGTAAAGCGCAAAGCATTAATCCGTATGAGTAATTGCAATTGCTCACGTCCCATCGGCACCCTGCGTATAAAATCTTCCAGGTTTTGATACGGACCATTGCGCTCGCGTTCACGAACAATGCGCTTTGCGCTTGCCTGCTCAAGGGATTGTATATGAATAAAACCAATCCATACTTGCTCGCCTTTGATATCTGTAAGGTAATTGCTGTTATTGACACAGGGTGCGTGAATCATTGCACCACACATCCGGGCTTCGTGCACATACAATTCCGTATTGTAAAATCCGCCGAAATTATTAATCACCGCTACCATAAATTCTAATGGATAATGCGATTTTAAATACAAACTTTGAAAAGATTCCACAGCAAAAGATGCAGAATGTGCTTTGCAAAATGAATAGCCGCTAAAACTTTCAATCTGTCGCCACACTTCATGTGTTAATTCATCTGAATAACCGCGCTCTTTACAATTTCTAAAATACTTTTCCATCAACAATCGAAATGTATCCGAACTTTTGCGTTTGCCGGTCATGATGCGTCGCAAAACATCCGACTCATCCAGATCCAATCCGGCAAAGTGATGGACAATTTTCATCACATCTTCTTGATAGACCATCACACCAAATGTTTCCCGAAGGTTTTCTTCAAACACCGGATGCAGGTACTGTACTTTATCGGGTTGGTGAAAACGTTCGATGTATTCCCGCATCATTCCGGATTGTGCAACACCCGGTCGAATGATGCTGCTGGCAGCAACCAGATGTACATAGGTATCACAACGCAGCTTATTTAATAAACCACGCATCGCAGGAGATTCAATATAAAAACAACCAATGCAATGACCTGATCGCAATTGCTTTTTTACGGTAAGATTATTTTTTATCGCTGTAATATCATGGATTTCTACAGATTTTCCCTGGTTGCGTCGCACCAGATCTACCGCATCTTTTATATGTCCCAGTCCACGTTGACTCAGAATATCGAATTTGTGAAAATTTAAATCTTCCGCACCATACATATCAAAATGGGTAATCGGAAATCCCTTAGGCATTTGAATCAATGCCGTATGATAACTCAAGGGGCGTTCAGAAATAATAATACCACCTGCATGTATAGATAAATAATTGGGAAATTTTTCAATGGCTTTTCCGTATTTAAAAATGTGTTTGGCGTAGGCATGGTGTTTATTACTGGCCAATGGCTGATCTACGATGCAATCAATATCTGCTTTGGGCAAACCAAACACTTTTCCCAATTCGCGAATGATGGATTTTCCTTTGAAGGTGTTATAAGTTGCCAATAAAGCGGTGTGCTCGCGACCATATCGCTCAAAAATATATTCCGTAACATCGTCACGGTCACTCCAGGAAAAATCAATGTCAAAATCCGGCGGACTCGTACGATGCGGATTGATAAATCGTTCAAAGTAAAGATCCAATTCAAGTGGATCCACATCGGTGATGTACAAACAAAAAGCAACAATGGAGTTGGCACCGCTTCCGCGACCCACATGATAATACCCGGCACTTTGTGCATAGCGTACGATATCCCAGGTAATTAAAAAGTAAGCACTAAATCCCATGCGGTAGATGACTTGCAATTCACGACGCACACGATCTTCCGCACGATCCTGATGCGGACCATACCGTCGGCGACAACCCTGGAATGCCAGTTTGGCTAATAATTTATAATCGCCTTCGGCATTTCCTGTAAATGTTTTGCGGTTGTTGTCATTGTGAGCGGGCATTTCAAAATGACAGGCTTCTAAAATGGCTTCTGTATTGCGGATAATTTGTGGATACTGCGAAAACCGATCGCGCAAAATTTCCGGATCAATAAAGAATTCGTCCGGATCCGCACAATCCCCGGTTTCTAATTTCCCGAGAACAATATTGAGATCAATGCAGCGAAGTAATTTATGGATGCGAAAGCCCTGCCCATTAAGGAAACTGACTGGGCTGAAAACTACGAGCTTGTCCACGTGAGGACGCAAGACTGAAGAATAAAGGGCAGGTACTTCCGCAGGCCTTATACCTATATACTCATGGGTAAAGAGATCTTCAATTGCACAGGGTGCTTTTTTATAGATGACGAAGCAGTGCTTCCATTGTGGAGCTCTTGCGGACAACTCGCTTCCGGATAAAGAAGTTTGGGTGAGCTGTTCGTTGATCTCACGGATTCCATCTGCATTTTGAGCCAGGGCGGTGTAACGGAATTGATTCCCCTGACGGAATTCCAGTCCATAGATGGGCCGGATGCCGTACTTTTCGCAAAGTTGAGCAAAAGCATAGGCTGCCGAGCAATTGTTGATATCGGTAATCGGCAATATGCGAATACCCTTTTGCGCAGCTTCTGCGACCACTTGCTCCGGAGCAAGGGTACCATAACGAAGGGAAAAATAAGTGTGTACAGACAGATGCATAACGAAACCCTGGTTAAACTTATCATAGAACGTGTTTTTGATTTAAAGCCGATGGAAGTCCTGGCTTGCCTTCAGGATCCGGCAGGTTTTTTCTGAAAAACCCACCAAATCCTCTCAGCTATTTGAAATAATCTATTCGTTTTCAAAGACTTAAACACTAAGAAGGTCTTTCCCGTGTTTCATAATAACTCGTCAAAGATAGACGAATATTTCGACAATGCAAATTATTTGAAAAAATATTTCCGGGTGGGAAGTCTTTAGAGAAGAGTCTATAGGCTTAATAGCTTAAACCTTTATAGCATTAGACTTCTTTGCTTTGACCTTCTTTGCTTCAGACTTCCTCTCTACAGACTCTTGCTCAGTAATAAACATTAAACCATTTTAGCATTAAACCATTGCAGCATTATATCACAGCGGCCACAGCAATCCAAATCATAGCAACACAAAGGGCAACTTTTAAAACCACTCCAAATAAAAATCCTATAAAAGTTCCCCATGCTGCTTTGCTGGCCTGAGCAGATGTTTTACCAACCAAAAGTTCACCCAACAAGGCACCGGCAAACGCACCTATAAAGATACCCAAGGGCCCTAATCCCATACCCAGTATAAGTCCGATCATACTTCCCCACATCCCTGCTTTCGAACCACCGTATTTCTTTAATCCCAATGCAGGAATTAAATAATCCAATACCGTAATCACGACAGTCAAAATGATCAAAACCCATAAGGTATTTGATGAAAACTCATACGTTTTAGTCCAGTGAATCAATAAGATTCCTAATAAACTAAGTGGCGGACCCGGAAGCGGCAATACCGCTCCTATTAAACCAATAAGTAAACACGCAAAACCCAGAACTAATAAAAGTATATCCACAATTGCTTTCAATCATAAACCAAAAATTTAGAAAATTGGTTCGCGGAAATTGTAGGGGATTAGTCTGTAGAAAAGAGTCTGTAGGGAAATTTTCCAATGCTACAATGTTGCAATGCTTCAATCGTTTAATGGGTTAATTCTGTAAATAATTTTTAGAAATAAATTTGAATAGACTGGCAAGTTACCGAAGGCGTCCCGCCGAGGTTTGAATGAATGAATTTCGAAGGACATTTGTAAGAAAGGAGTTTAGTCTATAGAGAAGAGTCTTTAGGGAAATGGTACAATGCTGCAATCGTTCAATGCTGCAATCGTTCAATGGGTTAATTCTGTAAATAATTTTTAGAAATAAATTTGAATGGACTTACAAGTTACCGATGGCGTCCCGCCGAGGTTTGAATGAATGAATTTCGAAGGACATTTGTAAGAAAGGAGTTTAGTCTTTAGAGAAGAAGTCTTTAGGGAAATGGTACAATGCTGCAATTTTGCAATGCTGCAATCGTTTAATGGGTTAATTCTGTAACTAATTTTTAGAAATAAATTTGAATAGACTGGCAAGTTACCGAAGGCGTCCCGCCGAGGTTTGAATGAATGAATTTCGAAGGACATTTGTAAGAAAGGAGTTTAGTCTATTGAGAAGAAGTCTTTAGGGAAATTTTCCAATGCTGCAATGCTGCAATGGTTCATTGATTATGCAATGAACGAATTTTCGATTATTATTCAGATAAGCAAGGCCGACATTGCAGCATTGAAGAATTACACCATTATAGAATTGCAACATTGAACCATTGCAGCATTGCAACATTGCAGCATTCTCCCTAAAGATTCCTTTCTACAGACTATAACCTCCCCTCTTCCGCCGCTACATTCTTATGATAAACACTGTACACATAAACCGGAATGCCTAATTCATTCAAATGCTCTTCAAGTATTGGTTTTACTTCAGACCATTCCATACCTCCAACACCGGTTGATAATTTGGTAATGGCTAAACTTTTAATGCCTTCTTTCTGAATTTGTTTAACCATGTTTTTTAAACAATGCCTGATTGCGGAAGCAGTTGCACGTCCTGGATGGGCTGATGCAGCGGGTGCTGGTTCCTGGGTTAACAAATTAAAAATTTTACGCTTGTCTGCACTTTGCCAAAACCAAACTTCACCGGGTTTAGGATGAAAGGTTTGACAATAATGTCTAAAATCCTTATACATCGATGGGTAATTCTCCCGAAGACTCAATGAAAATCCGGTATCAAAATGATCCATCGGTGCTACGCCATGTGCAATTGCATCTGCATTACTTAAAAGGATATCTCCTTCAACTTCTTTTATCATATCGTTAAATTATACACCAAGGTAATGGGTCCTCGACCTATAATTCGTGATCCCTGTCATAGTTCGATATGACAAAAATCAAACTTAGCTTTAAAACTGAAGAATTTGTTTAGGGTATTTCGAAAATCTCCATAAAAAATCATGCATTTGAAATCAATGAGCAATAGAATTTAATAAACTTTCAAGTTGATGAAGTAAATTTTCTTCATCGTGATTGATACTTTTAAAAACATGGGCAATTGCCATTGAAGTATGAAGTATTTTTTGCTGGGTTTCCTTATCAAATAAAGTTTTATGACTCAGAGCAAAATCTTTAAAATCATTAAACGCATCCTTTGAATCATAGCGATTGTCTTCCAACCATTCAAAAACAGCTTCTACCTCAAATACTAAATCCGTATTAAATTCGTCAACGGGATCATCTTTTTCTTTCCAAATGGTGTTGATCTCCTGATGCAACATCTGCAATTCCTGCTTTTTCACGCGACCATCTGCATTTGCAATCGCATAAAAAAGATAGGCTAATTTCTCATAAAACAGTTCCGGTTTCGTCATGGGATGTATTAATTAAAAAGTAGGATGCCTACTCTCCAGGCATTGTATTCGTAATCTTTTGATTTATTAAACAAGGTACTAAGATCATAATTAAATCCGATATGAATTCTATTGTAACCAATTGAAGTACTTATACCATAAATCGTCTTTGTAAAGTCATAATTTTTATCAAGAATTAAATTTGCTTCTTCTTTATTAGCCGTTTTAAATTCAAGAGATTGTTCATGGCTGGTTAAAAATCCAACATAGCCTCCCAAATTGACCGCAAGTTTTTTCTTTTTGAATTGCAGTCCAACCGGAATTCGTAAATAGCCTAAATGAATGGTTGATTCTTCATAATTTGGAACTGAATCCGTACGAAAGATAGCTTCATCACCTGAAGTAGTTAAGATTTGGACTTTATCCGTTTGTGTAAAATGCCTTCTATCGAATCCAATTCCATAATATACAGAAAAAGGACCTTTATTCTTACCCAATTTTGTTTGCAATAAAATATCAAATTCTCCAAACCAATTAAATGAAGATCCCGTTTTAAATTCGGGGTAATTTATCGCTGCATTTTTAGCACCTTGACTGAGTCCATTCCAATACATCCCGTAACGCAACTTAAATCCAGTTCGACGTCCGGATCCGGTAATCAAACTCATGGGATTCATTGGAGCTTTAAATTCAGGCATTTCGGGCATTGTTTCCGGAACGGTATCTTGTTGACCTTGATAGACTGCATCCACCATAGCTCCCAGTGGTGGTGTTGGCGGTGGTGCTACCGTTTCCTCTGTATTAAAATAATCCAACCGGGCATAATTATCATAATTGGAATAAGCTAATGAACTTAACTGCGTTAATAATTCGCCACTCATTTCTACAAACTGAAGCGTGTCAATTCCCCCTCTGCTCATCAATCGTTCTAAATTTCTAAGGCTGTCTGAAAGCTGAAATAAATCCTTGTTTGCATCTCTTAAAGATTGTAACGGATTTTGAGCCTGCACCAGGCAAGTTCCAAATAAGAATAGACAATAAATTAGATTTTTCATGAAGGACAATTAGTATTTAAATTGGATACAAAATTGAAAAAATATAAATTAAAAACGAATATACTCTACAGGATTCACAGTTTGACCTTTGTACCACAATTCGAAATGCAAATGCGGACCATTGGTCAGGGTCCCGGTATTTCCTATAATAGCAATGGCCTCTCCGGCTTTAACCCGTGATCCTGTTTTTTTTAGCAAGGCTGAATTGTGCTTATACATGCTTACTAAATTGTTGCTGTGCTGAATGGCTATGGTATGTCCATTTTCTATAGACCAATCGGATTGAATTACAGTTCCTGACAAGCAGGCTTTAATAGGTGTATTTTTTGGCGCGATGATATCGACTCCTAAATGGCCTTTGGCAGGATCGTATGCGGCCCCTAAGGGACCCCGTATTGGGCTAACAAAATTCAGGTCCGTAAAACTTTCCCGTTCACTGGTTTTCATGTTTACCGGACTGGCTTGGGCCCGATTGCCACTATTTTGTGTTTTTGATCGGGCTTCAAGGGCCTGATTGGTTTCAAATTCAGCTCGTAACATGCTGTCTTCCCGCACTTTAGGTAATGGTTCAGGTTTTTCCTGCTTGATATGGATGTTTTTTGTAACGTCATCCGTGGTTTCAGGATTTCCAGTTAAAATACGCTGAACGCTCTGAATATAGGTATCCCGCGCTTTCAACTCCTCTTCCATGCCACTAATCTTTTTTTCCAGCTTTATAAATTCACTCTGTGAACGTAGATCCCCGTATCCGGGAACGTAGCGTTTGATCGGACTAAAGGCAATTAATAAGAAGAGGAGGATGCCCAGGCCCAATAGGAGCGTGCACACCAATAAATAGATATTTTGAAGGGTTAAGCGGTAATTTGCCGTTTCTTCGAAGGTTTCTTCATTGCGTATAATAATTAAGAATTTCTTCTCCAAATGTTCCCGGACCCATTTCTTCGTTTTATTCCAGTCAAAAGCCATCCTTAAAAGTAATTAATTTACAATAAATTTGCCCAATTTTAGTTATAGTAGACATTCCCCGGAAATTCATGAGTTATTCAAGTAGAGTCCTTTGTAGCATTGTTTTTATTTGCCTGTTATTGTCAAATTCCTGTGTCACCCACAGAAAAAAAGGGCATACCTCCGCCTTAGGCCGGTTTTATCACAACACGACCGCAAAATACAATGGATATTTTAATGCCAATGAAATAATGGACGAATGTTTATTGGAAATTGATCAATCTTATAAAGACAATTACAGTAAAACACTTCCGGTCTTTACCTACATCGCTACTGAAAGTGTAGACCCTCAAAAATCAAAACTGGATAAAGCAATTGAGAAAGTTTCAAATGTTGTGTTCTCGCATCGTGTCAGTCATTGGGCTGATGATTGTTATCTGGTTCTTTGCAAAGCGCAATTTCTTAAAAAGGATTATGAAACTGCTGAAAGTTCGTTTCGTTTTTTTATCGAAGAATTTGACCCGATAAAAAATAAAATTAAAGCAAAAAAAATTAAGGAAAATACCGTAAAAGAAAAGAAAAAAGATGCAGAGGATTTAAAAAAAGAACGTAAAAAAGCAGCCGAACAAAAAGCAAAAGAAAAAAAGCAATTACAAAAAGATCGGGCTAAAGCCAAAAAAAATAGTTCAAAAAATAGTAAAACAAAAACCACTACAACTACTCCATCAACTCCAGTTGAAACCAAACCACAAGCACTTAAGAAAACGGATTCCGAACTAGATAAAACCAATAAAAAAATTACCAATGAAGGTTCCTGGTTGGTACCACATTATCCAGCTTTTTGGGAAGGATCGATTTGGGCTGCAAAAAATTTAGTCGAACGTGGAAAACCATTTGAAGCAGAACAATTATTAAAACGGGTTGAATCTGATCCATTAGCTCCTAAGAAATTAAAAGGTGAATTGTATGCATCCTATGCTGATTTATATTTAAAAACGGGTAAACAGGAGAAAGCAATTTTAGCTTTGAAAAATGCTGTTGAACATACTAAAAAGAAGCGAATCAAAGCGCGTTATGCATTCATTCTTGCACAGCTTTATCAAAAAGAAAATCGCCTGGAATCTTCCAATACCTATTTTAAACAATGCATGGATTGGAAACCGGGTTATGATTTAGCATTTCATTGCAGAATGAATTTATTGTTGAATGAAGCGGCAGAAGGTGCAGATCCTGAAAAAATTGTCGCCGGCATTGAATCGCTTTTAAAAGATCCAAAAAATAAAGATTTTCAAGGGGAATTGTATTACGCTTTAGGATTGATCAGTTTAAAAAATAACAAAAAACCTGAAGCTCTCGAACAGTTTAATCTAGCATTGCAAGCGCCAAATACAGGCAATTCACAAAAAGCAGATGTCTACAGTAAATTGGCCGATATCTATTTTGATGATCAGGATTACCTTAAAGCCAAATTATACTACGACAGTACCTTAACGATGCTGGGTAAAAATGATGAACGCCGGATTAAAGTTTCCAGATTGGTTGCAAACCTGGAAGAAATAGCCCAACATTTACAGCAAATTGCATTGCAAGACAGTTTATTAAAGATATCAGGACTTTCAGTCAAGGACAAACGTGCATTGGCAATCCAACTTAAAAATGCACGCAAAGCAAAAAATGCAGAGCCAAATGCAAACAATCCCAATCGGGATTTGCGAAATCGTTTTGCAGAAATGGAAGCTTTGTCAAACGGTCCGTTTAATCGAGAAATGGAGAAAAAAGCCGATGCCAAAAAACAAACCAGCAGCTTTTTTGCATACGATCAACGATCTATCAATCGAGGTCGCTCTGAATTTGAACAGATATGGGGAAGTCGGACTTTAGAAGACAATTGGCGTCGTAAAAACAAAAATACCTTTTCAATAAATGAAATAAAGGTTGAACGTACAGAAGAAGAATCTGATACCCTGGAATCCGATTTAGCGCAAATTTTAAGTACGATTCCTGATAGTCCGGAAGAAATCGCAATGGCAAAAAACAAAATTGCAGAGTCTCTCTATGCTTTAGGCATTTTGTACCGCGAAAAACTTGAAAATTATCCTAAGTCAACAGGCAGCTTAAAAAAATTGTTGGAAGCCTATCCAAAACACGAGCGACGGATTGATGCCCTCTATTATTTATATTTAAATTGCCTTGATCTGCGGGATCAGGCTTGTGCAAATTCGTATTCCGATCAAATTATTTATGAATTTCCAGGAAGTCACTATGCAAAAATTTTATCTGATCCGGAATATGTAAAAAGTTTATTGGCAAAACGGGATGAGATTTCAAATGATTACATCAGTGCCTACAAATTGTATTCTGATAAAAATTTTGCGGATGCATACAGTGCGTTACAAATTTTAAAGAATAAAATTAAACCACCCCATGTCCTAGAAGCAAAGGTTGCTTTATTGTCAGCTTTATGTTTAGGCAATACGCAAGGCAAAGATGTTTATATCAATGCATTGCGTGATGTTGTCGCGAATTATCCGTCTTCTGCCGAAGAAGTAAAAGCAAAAGAAATTCTTCGGTTTTTAAAAGGAGACCAGGATGCATTTATAGAAATCAGTCAAAATACATTGGATCAAACCAATTTTAAATTAGAAGATGATAAAATGCATTTCGTATTGATCGTACTATTTGATCCTCAAGATAAAGTAGTGGATAAAGCAAAAATTTCTATTTCTGATTATAATCAAAATTACCACAAACCGGAAAATTTAAAAATGACCAGTGTTGAATTGGATATTGAAATTAATCAGCCATTAATCCTCATCAGAAAATTTGATACCCGCTCTGCAGCTATGAAATATTATGAAGGCATTCAACGCAAACCAAAAGAATTTATCACCGGATTTGATAATTGGGAATCTTTTGTCATTACACAAAACAACTATCGCGAAGTATTACGCCTCAAAACCCTGACTGAATACAAGAGCTTTTTCAAGAAAAATTATTTAGAAGGAAAGTAGTTGCTTGAGGGAAAAGGCTAAATAATTCTGCAATCCTATAATTTTGCTATCCTGCAATTGGGGCAAGAGGCTAGAGGCTAGAGGCTAGAAGCTAGAGGCTAGAGGCTAGAGGCTAGAGGCTAGAGGCTAGAGGCTAGAGGCTAGAGGCTAGAGGGGAGAAGACCATGGAACCATTTGGAATATAGACTATAGACTCCTCTATTCAGCTCGTCATCGCTATGGTTGCCATACTGATAACAACTTGTTCAGCTTGCTGTAAAGTCAATGCACAAGACTCCAGAGTTGCGCCTGTAGTCAAAATATCATCAACTAATAAAATGTGTCTTCCTTTAATCAAATCCGGTCGTTGCAATTTAAAAGCGGACTGGATGTTTTGATTTCGTTCAATTCGGTTTTTAGTGGTTTGAGTAATGGTTTCTTTGGTACGAATTAAAATATCTTCTCGGGTAGGGCATTCTAAGGATTCGGAAAGTCCAATGGCAAATTGGGCACTTTGGTTATAACCCCGTTGATTTTTTCTGTTTGGGTGGAGTGGCACCGGAATGATATAATCCAGATTCTTAAAATTTGCTGCGTTTTTTAATAAGGTTCCAAAATGTTGACCAATTCGGATCCCGATTTCATATTCTCCGCGATATTTTAACAGTTCCAATGCTTTTTGAACCTTGGAGCCTTTTGAATAATAATACAAGGAGGCACCTGCAACTAAGGAAATTCTTCCTTTGAAGTGATTCGTAAATTCATTTTCAGGCCTAAGGTGCATTTGGGTGGGGTAAACCTGGTATTGACAAGTCAGGCAAAAGAGCTCCTCCCGAGCATGTGTTCTCCCGTCACAAGCAATGCACAAATTTGGATAAAGTAAATCCAAAAAACAATTGAAAGCATGAGGAAGATCCTGTTTGAAAAACGACAGATCCATAATAGGGTGTTATAAATTATTAGATCAGAATAAATTATATAATGTTAAATAATTTATCTGAAAGAAAATTTAAGAATCTATCCTTCTTGTAAAAAGTAAGCTTGAGAAATAAAAAATCCCGACCACGAATGGCCGGGACCTTCAAACAAAACGAAAAACCAACTTTATAGAAAGCTACAAATGGCTACCTATTTCTTTTATAACATTTTCTTGATTTTGACGGGTATCTCTTTTGCCTGACCATCCCGGATGATCTTGGTATAGAGTGTCTCACCAATCTTGGACAAAGCTACAACTTTTTGTAAATCTTCAACAGTTTTTACAGGCTTATTATTTATTTCAACGATCACATCGTTTGGAAGTAATCCTGCAAATTTAGCCGAACCTTTATCCTCTAATTCTGTAATTACAACGCCGTAATCAACATTTAAGTTCAATTCTTTTTTAATTTCTTCATCAACATTTACAACACCAACTCCAAACCGTCCGCGATCAAAACTTCCAGTGTTTATAAGCTCTTTAACTATTTTAGACATGAGGTTGGATGGGATGGCAAAGGAATAGCCGGAATAGTACCCCGTTTTAGAAGCAATGGCCGAATTAATTCCCACCAAACGACCTTGTACATCTACGAGCGCACCCCCGCTATTGCCTGGGTTCACTGCGGCATCGGTCTGTAAATATTCTTCAATTCCCGGTGGGTTTGTTTGGGTTTTCCGCTCAAATGGATTGTAATAGTTTTCTTCATTTTGCTGATCCAATAAATTTAAATCCCGGCCTTTTGCACTCACAATTCCGGCGGTTACCGTTGAGGTAAGGTATCCAAAAGGGTTACCTACTGCAAGTACCCATTCTCCCACTCTTAATAAATCTGAATTGGCAACCTGCAGTACCGGAAGATTGCTTGCTTCTATTTTCAAAACAGCTAAATCCGTTCTGGGATCTGTACCTACTTTCTTTGCTTTAAATTTTCGTCCATCTTTTAGAATGACTTCTATGTCATCGGCAAATTCAACTACGTGATTATTGGTTACAATGTATCCATCGTTGGAATAAATCACGCCACTGCCACTACCTTTTTTCTGTTGATAAAAAGGTGCCCCAAAGCCAAAACTTCTTAAATCAAATTCCTGAAAAAAGGGGTTGTTGCCAAACGGATTGTTCTGATCCATTTTTTGCCGCGCCAGTTTCTCACTTTCCTGGGCATTAATCTGTACCACTACATTGAGTGCTTTATCCGCAGCATCTGAAAAATCAGGTCCAACCGGAACAGCCAGGCTAGAATTTACCGCATGGACCATTGAATTCGATTCCGGTAAATCAGATGGTGTTTTTTGAAGCCAAATAAATACCGCCATGACCAAAAGGCCTCCTGTAATACCTGCTAAGAAAGGGTGGATGTATTTTTTCATACGTATTGTTTTTGCGTTACAAATTTAAAACGTGAACAGGCCTTGATAGGTCTTAATAAATTTCAGTTTAACATGGATTTAACGCTCGGAGGAAGGATGGAAGTCTGAAGATTTTGGATTAAAACCTATTAAGCTGTTAAGCTAACAAGCTAATAAGCTGAAAAGCTGTTAAGCTGTTAAGCTGTTAAACTGAAAAGCTGTTAAGGTTGATGCAAGGTACGTGTGATTCGAATTGATCATTAATTTGCATCCAAAATTTCTTTTGGCTTTTTAGCTATTTAGCTGACAAGCTGTTAAGGTTGATGCAAGAAAATTTTATTAGCTTATTAGCTTGTTAGCTTATTAGCTTGTCAGCTTAACAGCTTCTTAATTTCAGACTTCCCTTTCCATACCATATTCACGTTCCACTTTGCAAATTCGCAAACGATACGATTGATACCAACGTTTGCGTCCTTCGGTTTGTGCTAAAAGATGTTCTTCATTTTGCTTCCATTTTTTAATGGATTCTAAACTATCCCAATAACTTACTGTGATCCCAATTCCATCCCGGGCACTTTCATGTCCGAGATATCCTTCTTGTTTCTTTACCAGCTCAAGCATTTTTTCTGACATGGCTTCATACCCTTCTATATCATCGGATAGATAGGAACTAAAAATGACCGCGTAATAAGGCTTAAAGGAATTCATGTAGCGAGGTATTTTATTTCTCCAAATTTAAATTCACGCCGTTGCTGTTTGTTATCTATTAGGATAATCATGCCGGAAGGATCTACTTCCTGGATGATCCCATGTAGCGTGCTTCCATCGAATAAAACAAATTCAGTTGAAATTCCCTTCAGATATAAAATCTCATTGTATCGTTTTAACATATCATCCCAAACTGCGTCTTCGGTTTCCTGTATATTTCTCAATAACTCCTGGCGTAGCTTAATCACCAGAGACTCCCTTGAAATGGATTTTCCTGTTTCAAGTTGGATTGAACTTGCATTCAAACTTTGTGGAAATTCGGTTTGATTTACATTGATTCCTATGCCCACAACGGATCCCTGAATCTTGCCGGCCTTTAGGTTGTTTTGAATTAAAATTCCGGCTATTTTATGGGTACCTGAATAAATATCATTGGGCCATTTGATCCGAAGCCGGGGTAAGGAAAATTGTTCCAAACTATCAACAATTGCAAGGCTGCTTGCCAAATGAAGTCGAAAAATCTGCTCCAGCTCGATGTGATGCGGATAAATTATAAAACTGGCTAAAATATTTTGTCCGGCAGTACTTTGCCAAAATCTGCCATATTGGCCTTTTCCATCTGTCTGATAGTCAGTTATAACTAAAAATCCATGCTCTGGATTGGTTTTTGATAGTAGATCCGATGCAAGCCGATTGGTTGAATCAATTTGATATTCATATATATGTGGAAATTCAAATTCCATCCTTTATAGAAAACTTGTATATATTATAAATTGTTTATATATTTACTTTATCTTAAATTTACCCTACACATTGCCACGTACTAAAGCCATTACCTCCGATTCTGCAAAAAATACTGCAGAACTTATTGCCTTAATTATTGACAGCATCACAGATATCAAAGGTAAAAACATCGTCCAATTAGACCTTCGGCATTTACCGGATGCCCCAGCCAGTTATTTTATAATTACCGAAGGAGAAAGCAGTACCCAAATAAAAGCAATTGCAGGCAATGTTGAACGTAGAGTGAAAACGGAAATGGGACAGCGTGCCCATTCTGAAGGACAAATCGGTGCTCGTTGGGTGTTGGTTGACTTTTTTGACGTAGTGGTCCATGTGTTCGATAAAGACACCCGGAAATACTACGAACTCGAAGATTTATGGAGTGATGCAAAGTTTACTGAGTACAAGAATATCTAATAAAAGCAACTAATTGAATTTATAATCGTTATTAAATTTCAGCGTAACATAATAGAAATTAATGGAACAACAACCCACTCCCAATAATAATCCGAATAAAAAAAATAATGAAGGCTTCAATGCGTATTGGATTTACGGGATCATCTTATTGATCATCATCGGCGTAAATTTATTTTACATGGTATCTCCAGGCAAAGGAAATATTAATTCCATTCGCTTTGAAGACATGGCAACCAAAGGGGATATTGAAAAAATTGAAGTAGTCAATTTAAAACAGGCTTACGTTTATTTAAATAAAGATGCTATCAATAAAGAAGAATACAAAGACAAACTCAGTTCTTCTTTAGGTGTCAGACCTAATTTTTATTTTAACATTGGACCTGCAGAAAAATTTCAGGAAAAGATTGATAAATACAACGAACATCTTACCAATAAAATAAGTATCAGCTACGAAGAAAAACAAAACTGGTTGGGACCCATCCTGTCTTTTGTTGTACCCTTTCTAATCATTCTTGGTATCTGGATGTTTTTAATGCGTCGTGTTGGAGGCGGTGGATCAGGACCCGGAGCGCAAATTTTTAATATTGGTAAATCGAAAGCGACCCTATTTGAAAAAAATCAAAATACCAATGTGACTTTTGCCGATGTAGCTGGATTGGAAGAGGCAAAGGAAGAAGTCATGGAGGTTGTTGATTTTTTAAAGAATCCAAAAAAATATACCGCATTGGGCGGCAAGATTCCTAAAGGAGTTTTATTAGTCGGACCTCCCGGAACCGGTAAAACGCTCCTGGCAAAAGCTGTAGCGGGTGAAGCGGGTGTTCCATTCTTTACGATCTCAGGTTCTGACTTCGTAGAAATGTTTGTAGGGGTTGGTGCGTCTCGTGTACGGGATTTATTTCGTCAGGCTCGTGAAAAAGCGCCTTGCATCGTTTTTATAGATGAGATAGATGCAGTAGGCCGTGCCCGTGGAAGAAATACATTCCAGGGCGGAAATGACGAGCGGGAAAACACACTCAATCAATTGTTGGTGGAAATGGATGGATTTAGTACCGATGCCGGTGTTATCCTTATGGCTGCTACCAACCGACCGGATGTGTTGGATTCTGCTTTATTGCGTCCCGGACGTTTTGATCGCCAGATTGGCATCGATCCACCAGATTTAAAAGGCCGTGCAGAAATATTTAAAGTCCATTTGAAAGCTTTAAAACTGTCTCCTACCGTAACGCCGGAAGCACTCGCAGAAATGACTCCGGGTTTTGCCGGTGCTGATATTGCAAACATTTGCAATGAAGCCGCCTTAGTTGCTGCCCGTCGGGATAAAAAAGAAATTGACATTGATGATTTCAATTATGCACTGGACCGGGTGATTGGTGGATTAGAAAAGAAAAACAAATTGATTTCTCCTGAAGAAAAAGAAGTTATAGCCTATCATGAAGCTGGTCATGCAATTATAGGATGGTATTTAAAATTTGCATCTCCCTTGGTTAAAGTAACCATTGTCCCACGTGGCTTGGGTACCCTAGGTTATGCACAATATTTACCTAAAGAAGAATACATCACAAGAACGGAAGCGCTTTTAGATCGCATGTGCATGACCATGGGAGGTCGTGCATCCGAACGAATTGTTTTTGATAAAATATCAACCGGTGCACAAAGTGATTTAGATCACGTAACTAAAATGGCTTACAGCATGGTCAGTGTATTTGGATTGAATGATAAAGTTGGAAACGTATCTTATTATGGCTTGTCACAGGAAGGATTTCAAAGACCCTATAGCGATGAAACAGCTCGTATCATGGATGAAGAAGTTCGCAAGCTGATCGAATCTCAATACAGCCGGGCACAAGAATTGCTTAAAGAAAAACGCTCGGAATTGGAAATACTGGCACAGGAACTTTTGAAGAAAGAAGTACTTCATAAATCAGATGTTGAACGTTTAATTGGTCCTTCTCCATATCATAAAGACAAATCATCCGAACCCATTCCACACAGCGGACAACATGTTTCAGATGAAAAACCGGTAGCGGAGAAAGAACCTGAAAAAGAAGTATGATCCAGGTTTTTCATGCTGACAAGCGGAGCTTCGTCATGTATGAAAAACCGGTAGCGGAGAAAGAACCTGAAAAAGAAGTATGATCCAGGTTTTTCATTATAAAAAAAAATAAATGAGAATGATTTTAGATGCTTGGTGGGTTAGAGTATATGCCATCTTAAGAGCCGTGCATTTTGCTTTTTAGGTGTCCACTTAATGAAATATCTTCATCCAAGGCTGGCCAATGAATTCCATATCCAGAAGGGGAAATTATAAAATTATTTCTATCCGCTTCGGATGCACTTGATAGTCTACCAGATACTTCTTTTACATTCCAATTGTATTTTATCCCATCTGCTATGACAATGAAAATGTCTCCATTAAATGAGACAGAAGTAATTTTTGGAACATCTAATATTTCCATGATCTATTTTTTAAAACAAGTATTCCAATCTTATACAATATAATCAAAATGTTCAAAAATTATTTGGGGCTTTGCACGCCACTAACAAATCGATTCCCTTTTATATAAAATCGGTATGGCAAATGAGCCGAATCTCCGGATGATTCAACCCCAATCCGTTTTGAAATTCCAATTTGTGAATCTGAATACATTTGATTTGATTCAAACAACTGAATAGGACTTTTTCTATCATACAATTTTGTTGCATTTAAATTTTGTGTAATTCCCATGGCTTGACTCAAACTACCGGGTCCTTTTGTGATGGTGTGTTTTAGGGATGATATTCTTCTTCGAATGAGCATGTGATCCAATCCATCCAGGGGTTCAAGAGCCCGTATCAAGACAGCATGCGGAATTCCTTCAACCGCAGTGATTATGTTAAACAAATGATGAATTCCATAACAAATATATACATAGGCATGGCCACCTTCCATAAACATGGTGCTGGTTCGAGGAGTCCGTCTGTTATTAAAAGCATGTGAGGCTCTGTCTTCAGGTGCTTTGTAAGCTTCTGTTTCAATAATGATTCCTGAAGTTATATGATTATCCACCTTTGATACAAGTATTTTTCCCAATAAACTTTTTGCCAGTCCGACGACATCCGGGCTTAAATAATATTCTCTGTCAATGAGTTTCATTGCTACAAAATTAACTGGAATCCATGTATTCTATGAATGATTAACTTTGTTAAAAATTAATTTGCGCACCATAATTTATAGTTTATCAGGGATGTTGGTATTATACTTAATACTGACCTTGGTACATACTAATAAACCCCTCCAAAAAATAAAAGGGATCAGCATGGTTGCTCCTCCGGAGGTTTTTCCTGAAGATCCGATGCCCTCAATAAAAAACACCGGTGCAAATTGGATTGCGTTGATCCCTTATGCATTCTCTTCTCCTCAAAAACCGGAAGTCCGATACCATGGACTGGATTGGCAATGGTGGGGCGAACGGGAAGAAGGGATTCGTGAAAGCATTCGTTTAGCGAAATTGCAAAACATGCATGTGATGTTAAAACCACAGGTGTACATTCATAAATCCTGGGTAGGCAGCATGGATTTTCAATTAGAATCCGATTGGTTGATATGGGAACACGATTATCGTGATTACATCTTAAAATTTGCCAAACTCGCTGCAGAATTGAATGTAGAAATGTTATGCATCGCTACAGAATACAATATCGCAGTAATCAAACGGGAATCCTTTTTTAGAAAACTGATTCTTGAAATAAGATCCTTGTATAAAGGAAAATTATGTTACAGTGCAAATTGGGATCACTACTCAGAAGTCCCAATTTGGGATGCATTGGATTATATTGGAATTAGCGCATATTTTCCATTAACTGAACAACAGACACCAACGGCCATTGAACTCAATAAAGCCTGGCAGAATTATCTAAATCATCTGGAAAGTATTTCCAGAGAACTCAATAAACAAATTCTGTTTACAGAGTACGGCTATCTGAGTGTTGATGGAAGTGGTGGAAAAGGATGGGAAATTGAAAAAAATATTGAGGCTTACTCCGTCAATCAACTGACTCAAGCAGCTGCTTACGAAGCATTATTTAAAAATCTATGGGAACATGACTGGTGGGCAGGTGGTTTTTTATGGAAATGGTTTCCTAATGGACAAGGACATGAGGGTTATCCTGAAAAAGATTATACACCCCAAGGGAAAGCTGCTGAAAGGGTATTGAGGTCCTGGTATTCCAGGTAATTCGCATTTCAATTTAAAGTAGAATTCTGCCAGAATCCTTTACTTTTGCAAAAATTATAATTTGACGCCCTAATTTTATTGCATCTATTATAAAGTTTCCAATATGAATTTAGAGAATAGTAAAGTAGTTGTCATCGGAGGCAGTGGTTTTATCGGCAGTTTTGTTGTTCAGGAATTGTTAAAACATCCCGTTGCTGAAGTGGTCATCTATGATAATTTCACTCGGGGAAAAAAAGAATATTTAACAGATTCACTTAAAGATCCACGTTGCAACATCTTTTCACATGGCGGTGATATCCGGGATGTAGATATTTTGGATGCTGCATTAAAAGGAAAAGATTATGTAATTTGTTTGGCTGCTATGTGGCTTCTGCATTGCAAAGATTATCCCCGGACCGCATTTGAAGTCAACATTGCCGGAACCTTTAATGTATTGGAAGCATGTAAAAAATAATATTAAAAAATTAATATGGTCTTCATCCGCATCCGTTTATGGTGATGCAGTCGAAATCCCAATGACTGAGTCACATCCCTACAACAACAAAAATTTTTATGGTGCGACAAAAATAGCAGGCGAAGCGATGTGTACAGCCTATAACGATCGTTATGGTTTGCAGGTTATTGGTCTTCGCTATATGAATGTGTATGGTCCTCATCAGGACCAAACTGCTGCATATACAGGAGTCATTCCAATCATGCTCAATAAAATTGATGCCAACGAACAACCGATAATAAACGGTGATGGTTCCCAGGCTTATGATTTTATTTATGTTGAAGACGTTGCCCGTGCCAATATCTGCGCGCTGACAAGTGAAACTCCCTTCGGCTTTTATAATGTCGGTACTGAAATCCAAACATCCATTCGCGAATTGTGTGACACCATTCTTAAATTAAAACAATCTGATTTAAAAGTTCAATACAAACCTTATTCAGCAGATGATGCGCGAGCCTTGGTTCAAAATAGAATCGGATCCAGACAAAAAGCAGAATCCGATCTTGGATTTAAATACGCTATTGAATTAGAAGAAGGATTGAATAAATTGATTGAATGGCGTAAGAAAAATGAAGAATTAAAATTAAGAATTAAGAATTTAATCATGAAACATTTTTCGAAATTAACTTTTTCTTAATTTTTAATTCTTAATTCTTAATTACAATATGTGTGGTTTAACCGGTATCTATAATCTAAATGAATCCGCAGTATCGGAAGAACTGCTTAAAAAAATGTCTCATCAGCTGGCACATCGGGGTCCGGATGGAGAAGGGATTTTTTGTGAACAAAATATAGGATTAGGGCATCAACGACTATCCATTTTGGATTTAAGTGAGAATGGAAAACAACCCATGTTTTCCAATAATAAAAATTGGATTGTAGTATTTAATGGATGCATTTACAATTATCAAAAATTAAAAATCGATTTACAGGCAAAGGGGCATCATTTTAAAAGTACCTGCGATACAGAAGTTATCTGTGAAGGACTGGCAGCGGAGGGTCCTGATTTTTTCAAGAAGATGGATGGTATGTTTGCCATAGCAGCCTGGAATCGAGAAACAAAACAATTATGGCTTTCTAGAGATCGGTTTGGTGTAAAGCCTTTATATTATTTTCAAAAGGAGGGTGTTTTTCTGTTTGCTTCCGAAATTAAAGCCTTCTTTGTTCATCCGGTTTTTAAGTCTGAACTTGATCAGGAATCACTCAATGAATATTTTACTTTTCAAAATTTATTTAGTTATAAAACACTGTTTAAGGGAGTACACATGCTCCCTCCTGCAAATACGGTGTGCGTTGAAATTCACAAAGAGCTTCAACACAATTCATGGTGGGATTATAATTATACAGCACCCGATGAAAGCATTAGTTTAAACGATGCCGTTGAAGAAACAAAACGCTTGTTGGATTTAGCCGTACAGAAACAAATGATTGCCGATGTACCGGTAGGATCCTATTTAAGCGGTGGGATGGATAGCGGTTCGCTGAGTGTATTGGCGAGTCATAAAGTAGATCGCCTTTATACATTTACAGCAGGATTTGAGATGAGTGAGGTGCATGGAAATGAAATGGGTTTTGATGAACGCACCGACGCAGAAATTACTGCAAATTTCATCAAGTCTGAACATTACGAACAAGTGCTGAATGCAGGTGATATAAAATGGAGTTTACCGAAAGTGGTCTGGCATTTAGAAGATTTGAAAGTGGGCATGAGCTATTCCAATTATTACATCAGCCGACTTGCTTCAAAATTTGTAAAAGTCTGCTTGCAGGGAACCGGAGGCGATGAAATTTTTGGTGGATATCCCTGGCGATATTATCGCGTATTTAAATCATTGGATCGAAAAGAATTTTTTGAAAATTATTACGGATTTTGGCAACGTTTGGTGACAGATGAACAAAAATCAAAATTGTTTCATCCACATATTTCCAAGAACTTTGACATGAATTTACCACGTCAGGTTTTTGAAAAAGTCTTTCTGTTTAATCCAAAACTAAAATACAATACTCCGGAAGAACACATTCAAAACAGTTTGTATTTTGAGAGTAAAACATTTTTACCTGGACTGTTATTGGTCGGTGATAAACTGGCAATGGCCAATGGTTTGGAAGAACGTTTTCCATTTTTAGATAATGACCTGGTTGAATTTGCACAAAAAATACCCATCCGGTATAAACTTGCAAATTTGGAAGCCATGAAAAAATTGGATGAAAACACTGCCGGTAATAAACGGGTTTTATATGGAGATTATTACGATGGTAAAAATGTATTGCGTCAGGCTATGAAAGATATTCTACCTGAACGAATCATTAATCGTAAAAAACAAGGATTTAGTTCGCCAGATGAGTCCTGGTACCGCGGTGAAAACGCTGCCTACGTAAAGGAATTACTATTGGGTAAAAATATTGCCTGCCATGAATTTATCGAACCTTCATTTATACAAAACATAATCCACGAACATTGCGATCAACGCATCAATCACCGCTTATTGATTTGGAGTTTACTGTGCTTTGAATGGTGGTGCAGACTGTTTTTGAAAGGAGAAAGTTTAAAATAAGATAGCTAACACGTCTTGTTAAATTGAATTTTTATACTGCTTGCAAACTGCTCTTATAATCTTTATAAATATAATAAGACCAGATTAAACCCAATAATTGAATTCCTGAAAAACTTATATAATTTATCCAGTTCGTAGATTGATAAGTTCCAGAAATAATATTTACATACATAATAAAAAATGGTATGCAAATTAGAACGGCCAACATTCTTGTCCAAAAAGGAAATAATTTACACAGACTGACCAATAATGCAGCGGGAATCATTGGAATTAATAAGGTGGCCATTTTATCTGCATTCAATTGGGTAAAAGAAAACGAACCAAATGAAATTCCATAAACGATACCCAGCATGTTAAAACTTGCTGCCGATAAATGAAATCCCTTTGCACCTACATATCGACTTGCCAAAATGGATGCAGTGATCCCTCCGGTATCTCCAATTTGCCATAACAAGATCTGCAAATAAGAATTTGTTTCAAAACAAGCACCTACAAATCCTAAAATAAAATTTATGAGGTATCCGATAATTATAATTAGTACCAATAACTGCATGTCTCTTTTCTGATTCATATGGAAGCGATCTAAAGTTTATTACGTTTAAAAAATGCTTGACCAATATCATATACACTAATATTGAATATGTTATGATCCCATTGCAAAATTCTAATCCTCAATACAAATTTGGCATTTATTCTTTAATTTCTTAAATTTGTTAGCTTTTGGGTATTGCTCAAGGTATAATTGCCTATTACAAATGCGGAATGTCTATATATTACTATTCCTCTTAGTTGGATATAAGTCTTTTTCTCAGCTTCCCAATGGGAGTATTGCGCCAGACTTTACAGTAACTGACCTTAACGGACAAAGCTATAACCTGTATTCTAAAATGGGTTCAAATAAAGCAGCTTGCCTTCATTTTGCTGCTACCTGGTGTGCCTATTGCTGGGGAGTTCATCAAGACCACATTTATGCGGATCTTTACAACAATTTTCCTTCAGAAGTTACGGTCTTGTTCCTGGAGGCTGATTTTGCAACCAACACGCCTTGCTTGTATGGTCCTAACAATTGCAATAAATCTACACAAGGAAATTGGGTGGAGGGTTCTCCATTCCAAATGTGCGATTTGTCTGCAAGCAATGGACCCAATGTAAAAGATAATTTTGGAGTTACATATTATCCTACACTTTTTGCTATTTCCCCTGATAAGAGAATCTGGGAAGTAAAAACCAGAACCTACGATTCATTTGTGAGTTGGTTGACTAAGAGTTTTAAATTAAGTGCAACGGCTACTGTATCCCATTGTAATTGTGGAGACAATGGAAAAATAGAACTAGACGTAAAAGAAGGGTATGGAAATCTCAGTTATAAATGGAGCAATGGAGCCACCACTAAAGATTTAAACTTAATAGCTGCAGGCACTTATTCTGTTACCATTTCTGATGAAAATACCTTCTTTAAAAAATTTGGTCCCTGGACGATTAATGCTGCACCAAAAAAAGTTGATGTCACAAAATTGGAAATTTCACATGTGCAATGTTTCAATGAATTAAATGGTAAAATTGATTTGGATGTTTCTTACGGAACTCCCCCTTATCAATACAATTGGTCAAATGGAAGCAGTACAGAAGATTTGAATTCATTAAAAGCAGGTATTTATAACTTAACCATTACAGACATCGTAGGATGCAGCCGAACAAAATCATATACGGTCCAACAGCCCAATGATCTGTTTTTG
Source organism: Saprospiraceae bacterium (assembly GCA_016712145.1). Taxonomy (NCBI): domain Bacteria; kingdom Pseudomonadati; phylum Bacteroidota; class Saprospiria; order Saprospirales; family Saprospiraceae; species Saprospiraceae bacterium. The sequence goes on along the minus strand of JADJRO010000001.1, from coordinate 2,586,747 downwards.
AGTACATCCGGGACTAAGGATGAATGCGAACAACATAATGGTAGCATTTTGGCAAAAGCCAATGGAGGAGTCGCTCCGTATGTTTATGATATTGGAAATGGCCCTCAGACTGTTTCCCTTTTTTCCAATTTATCCGGAGCAAAAGATTATACTGTCACCGTTACAGATAACAATGCCTGTACTGAAATTTCAAAAGTAAGTATTGAACAAACTAAAAAACCAAAAGCAGAAGCAGGAGATTCAATTGCTTTAGATTGCAAACAAGATTCGTTAGCACTTAATGCCAATGCATCCAGTAGAGGAGTAAACTTTAACTACTTGTGGACCAATGCAGACAACAAACCAATTCGAAATAAAGAATCCTTAATACCCTATATTTTTGAACCCGGTATTTATAATTTAAAAGTACTTGATCTGATTAATGGCTGCATCGCAGAAGATTCTGTTTACATTCTCAATAATAGAATATACCCTGATATTTCCGTAAAAGGTGATTTGGTTCTAAATTGTAAAACAATTTCTATCGAATTATCTGGTATGAGTCGTTCTGATTCCATCCGTATACATTGGAATAAACTTGAAGACAGTTTATTTTATGAAAACAAACCAAGGATTTCAGTTTCATCTCCCGGAACTTATATTTTTAATGTACTGGACACAACGAATTCATGTTTTAGCAGAGATACCTTAAGCATTATTTCTGACCAGAAAATTCCAGAAGTTATTACTGAATTAAAACAAGATCTAAGCTGCAAAATATTGGAAACCACCATAGATGCTGGGGCATCTTCTCAAGGTCCTGAATTTGAGTTTGTTTGGATTACAGCTGATGGAAATATTCTACGTGGTGAAAATACCCTACAACCCCTTATTAATAAAGCTGGCAATTACTTGCTTCAAATAAAAAATACACGCAACTTTTGTTCGAACGAAAAATCTACAACAGTACATCAAAAGTCAATACCAATTGCTGGATTTTCACAATCCATTCTGGATCATACCGTGTTTTTTATAAATGAATCTTCCGGATTTCCAGATACATACAAATGGACTTTTGGCGATGGAAGTGTTTCAGATATTCAGAATCCCATTCATGTATATCCGGACTATGGTGAATATACCGTTTGCCTGGAGATTGAAAATGATTGTGGTTCAAATCGTTTCTGTAGAAAAATCAATCTCGGTGTTTCAGGGCTATTGACAATTCGTTCATTTGATATTCAGAACATTAAATGCTATGGCGACTCAACGGGATCTATTTCAATTTCAATGGAGGGTGGTTCGCCTCCTTATAATTATCTCTGGAACACATTCCAAACTACGAAGGATTTAACGAATGTACCTGCCGGAACTTATTCTGTAAAAATTACAGACCAGTTGAATAATACGGTTGAAAAAGAATTTATTATTCACCAGGCAGAAGAATTAAAAATAGATAAAATTGAAATTACACACGCAACATCCGGTCAGGCTACTGGAAGTATCCATCTTGAACTAACTGGTGGTACAGCACCATTTCAATATAACTGGTCTAACGGAATGCTTGGAAATCCAATCAGTCTTTTGGATCCTGGAGAATACATCACAACAATCACCGATGCAAATGCATGTGTTAAACAAATTGGACCCTTTGTAATTAAAGAACTTACTGCATTAAACTACACAGATGAAATTAAACAATTTAGCTGTACACCTAATCCGGCAAATGGAAAAGGATTCATACATCTTGATTTAAAAAACGAACAATATCTTCAACTCAATTTATTGAACTTGTTTGGACAAAGTATATGGAATAGAAAACTTACTGCTAAACATCTTACAATAGAACTGGAAACGGCTGATTTACCAAAAGGCATTTATTTTGTTGAATTACATCTTGCGCAAACTAAAAAAACAATAAAATGGCTTTTGCTATAACTAAATTAAAATATTTATTTCTTGGTTTATTGATAAGTTGGATTTCAGGATTTGGCTTAAACGCACAACTCAACAACGGATCAGTTGCTGCAGATTTTAGTTTAACCGATGTCCATAATAATAGCTATAATTTATATTCAAAAATGGGTTCCAACAAATCAGCTGTAGTTGAATTTGGTGTAACCTGGTGTCACTATTGCTGGGATTTTCATCAAAGCCATGTAATGCGTGACATCTATAACAATTATGCTTCCGAAACCACCGTCATTTTTATGGAAGCTGATTATGCCACCAATACAGAATGCTTATTTGGTCCTGCAAATTGTAATTACTTGTCTCAAGGAGATTTTGTAACAGGCATGCCTTATACCATTGCCAATTTAAGTCCGACAAATGGTTCCAATGTGATTGCAGATTACAATGTGATTTATTATCCCTTACTCTATACCATTTCACCGGATAAAAGAGTTTGGGAAATAAAAACACAAACCTATCTCGAAGTAGAGAATTGGATTCGATATAGTTTTAAATTAAATGCTACCGCAAATCTTACGCATTGTTTTTGTGGATTTAATGGAAAAATTAACCTAAACACGATCGGTGGTTTTGGGAATCTTAAATTTAACTGGAGCAATGGACAAACAAGTCGCAATTTGGAAGATTTAGGTCCTGGCAGCTATCAAGTTACCATTACTGACGATAACGGTTATTATAAAAATTTTGGTCCCTGGATCATCATTGCTCCACCAAAAATGCTTGAAATTTCTAGTAATAAATTAAATCATGTTAAATGTTATGGTGACAATACAGGATCTATTGAAATACAATCCAGATATGGTGTTGCACCCTATTCATATTCCTGGTCAAATGGAAATTCCACTTCAAAAATAGATCAATTAAGTGCAGGTCCCTATAAAGTGACTGTGACGGATCATGTGGGTTGTAGTGTTACCGGTTTTTATGTAATAAATCAAACTTCCGCTATAAATTTCTCGGCAATAACAACTCCCGACATTTGTGAAACAACAACCGGCAGCATTCAATTGCTTGCACAAGGAGGAACGCCTCCCTATAAATACGATATCGGGAATGGATATCAAAATAAAGCACTGTTTCAAAATCTAATTGGTGGAAAAACGTATCCAGTTCAACTTTTAGATGTCAATAATTGCAGAGATTCTCTAAAAACATATGTCCCACAAACGATTAAACCGATTTTAAATATTATCGGAGATTCAATTCTTAATTGTAAAATTAAAAATTCAAAACTTCAAAGTAAAGGACTTGCAACAAGCGTAAAATACAATTGGAAAAATTTAGAGGATTCTGCTTTTCATTCCAAGGATAGTTTTATTCTGGTTGCAAAAAGTGGACACTATATTTTATCAGTTAAGGATACCCTTACTTCCTGTATAAATGAAGACAGTTTTCAGTTAAGTGTAGATCAAGTAATTCCAAGCATCACAATTCAAAATCCAGATACTTTGAGTTGTTTTATAACACAGACCCAGCTGGATGCTTCTGCTTCATCAACTGGGGCAAATTTTTTGTATCGATGGAGCACAACAAATGGTCTGATTAATGGTCCGTTAGATAGTTTGTTAGTCAGGGTTTCAAAAGCTGGAAATTATGAGTTGGAAATTACCAATAGTGTTAATCATTGCACCAATAAAGCGGGCATCAAGCTTCTTGAAAAAACAAAACCAATTGCTGATTTTATATCTAAAACAGACAATCTTGAAATCGAGTTAATTAATACATCTTCTGGATTACCAGATCAATTTTATTGGGATTTTGAGGACGGTCATCATTCTTTTGAACCAAATCCCAAACACAGCTATCAAAATTATGGAGAATACAATATCTGCCTTAAAGTTGAAAATGAATGTGGCAACAATACGATCTGTACACCCGTATTTATTTTTAAACCCGGCATCTTATCAATAGCATCTAGCGAGTTAAAGCATGTAAGGTGTTATGGAGAAGCTACTGGCTCCATACAAATTAAAACCGAAGGAGGCCAGCCTCCCTATCGTTACCTGTGGAACAATCAGGATACTACCAGCACCGTCAAACAATTAACAGCAGGCAACTATCAAGTAAACATTACAGACCAATTACATAATACAATTGAACAGGAATTTACCATTTTACAACCATATGAAATCGTTTTAGATCAAGCTGTAATAAGTCCAGCAAGCTCAGGATTAAATAATGGAAAAATAGAACTGGTTAATTCTGGAGGCATAAATCCCTATCAGTACAATTGGTCGAATGGAATGACATCCAATCCCATTGAATTGATAAGCGCAGGGACCTATTATGTGGAAGTGACGGATGCAAATTTATGCGTGAAAGAATTTGGACCTTTTGTTGTTAAAGAAGTGACTGCTTTAGATGAAAATTATGGGTTTGAATTGATAAAACTCGTAGCAAATCCATATGAGAAACTAATTTATATAGAACTGCAATCAAAAACCAATGAAAACCTTACTATTTCAATTAAGGATGTATATAACCATAGTTGTCTGCTAAAGCAATTTACTGAAAAACAAATTCAATCAAAGCTGGATGTCCGGAATTTACCTGCTGGTATCTATTTTATTTGCATTCAATCAGGGAACCAACAAAAAGTTATTAAATTTCTTTGGTATTAAGCCACAGCTTACAATTTTTAATCTAATGATTCGTTAAAAGCCCATGAAGTTCCCTGTCATTTTCATACTCACCTTACTGCTTTCGATATCCTGCAAGCAACTGAAAACTGTTGAAAATAAAAATGCGGCTGGCAAGCTGATTGAAAAATACAGTTATAAAGTTATTGAAGGGAAGGAATTAAAAGAAGGCCTTTATGAAAAATACGATGATGATGGCAGGTTGCTTGAATCAGCTACCTACACAAATGGTAAATTAAATGGCATTCGAAAACTATATCGGGAAGGAAAACTGGAAAGCGAAGAAACTCGTGTAGATGATAAATACGAGGGCCCCTTTAAAGCGTATCACCCGAATGGAAGTCTGCAAATTGAAGCAAACTATACCAATGACATCATGGCTGGAGACGTAAAAGTATATTATCCCAGCGGCCAATTAAAAGAAATTGTTAGGTTTGCAGATAATGTGGAAGATGGACCGTTTGTGGAATACCATGAGAATGGAAAATTAAAAGCAGAAGGCAATTATAAACAATCTGATGGCGCTGTTGAGGATGGTGAATTAAAGCTCTATGATACAACAGGCACTTTAATAAAAATAATGAATTGCGAACTTGGCAAATGTTTTACAAAATGGGCAAAAGATACTACGGCTGTTCAATAGTCTTCTTAATATTCATCCAGTCACTTTGTTCTCAAACAGGCGGCAGGCAGATTTTTCAGTTTCTTAATTTATCTTCCGGAGCACGAATTGCAGCACTTGGAGGAATGCCGATCGCATGGAGAGCAAACGATCCGGGTATTGCTTTTTATAATCCTTCTACGTTAACCAAAGAAATGAGTGGGAAAATTTATTTCGCCCATCAATTTTATTTTGCTGATATTTCAAATGGACATGCAGCTTATTCTTATCATGCAGCTAAACCGGATTTAAATTTTCAACTGGGTGTTCACTACATTAATCATGGGGACTTAAATCGAACCGATGTGTATGGAAATTCCTTAGGATCATTCAAAGCCAAAGAAACTGATTTTTATATTGGGGCATCTAAAATCATAAAGGAACGATTGAGTGTGGGCCTTAATATGCAAATGATCTTTTCAAATTTAGATGTTTACACTTCCAGTGGTTTGGCATTTAATTCAGGAGTCAATTATTTTAATCCTGAAAAAAATTATACGCTGACCTTATTATTTAAAAATGCCGGCTTCCAATTGAGTAAATACAATAACGAATCTGAAAACCTTCCCTTTGAAATTCAATTGGGATTTGCCAAAAAATTAAAACATCTTCCATTGATTTATCACATCAGCCTTCAACATTTGGAAAAATGGAATGTGCGTTATGATGATCCGGATCTCAATGACAATTCCAACTTATTTGGAGATGTTACAAAAGACAAGCCCTTTGAAAAAGCGCTCGGAACGATGTTGAGACATGTTGTGATTGGTGCTGAATTGAATGTCGGCAAAAAGGAAAATTTCTCCTTACGTCTGGGTTACAATCACCTTCGCAAAAGCGACCTTTCTGTAACTGATTATAGAAGCTTCTCAGGACTTTCTGCAGGCTTTGGAATTAAAATCTATAAATTTAAGTTTGACTATTCGTATGCCGTTTACCATTTGGCAGGTGGTACCAGTCAAATTACAATCAGTACAAACCTGAATTCCTTTGTTAAAAAAGAGCTTTAACGCTGGTTCCCTTCAATAATGGGATCGTTTTTCTTTAATTTAAGATGCACATTCTGTATAATGATCCAGCTTTAAACTTCAAATTCTCAAATCCCTTCTTCTAATTTTTATCTTTGCGGACTAATTGTCCATAATGATCTATAAGGAAGTAAAAGGTTTGAATTTGCCGGAAATTGACCGAGAAATCCTGGCGTATTGGCAGGAAAACGACATTTTTAAGAAAAGTATTGAAAACAGGGAAGGTCAGGATTCCTTTGTGTTCTACGAAGGACCACCCTCAGCCAATGGCAAACCTGGTATTCATCACGTGATGTCGCGTGCTGTAAAAGACCTTTTTTGTAGATATCAGACCCTAAAAGGTAAAAAAGTGCATCGAAAAGGTGGCTGGGATACCCACGGTTTACCTATCGAACTCAGTGTAGAAAAAGAACTTGGAATTACTAAAGAAGATATCGGAGTAAAAATCTCCATTGATGATTACAACCATAAATGCCGGGAAACCGTCATGCGTTTTAAAAATGAATGGGATGATGTCACTCGGAAAATGGGATATTGGGTTGATCTGGATCATCCCTACATCACTTTTGAAAACGAATACATTGAATCTGTTTGGTATCTTTTAAAAGAAATCTATAAGAAGGGGTTTTTATACAAAGGCTATACCATTCAACCTTTTTCACCAGCAGCTGGTACCGGACTCAGTTCGCATGAATTAAATCAACCCGGTGCGTATCGTGAAGTCAAAGATGTTTCTGCGGTTGCTTTGTTTAAATTAAAACCTGAATCCTATAATGCGGCTCAACAAGCAGTTCTAAATGTTCCAGGTATTTTAGTTGCAGCCTGGACCACTACGCCATGGACCTTACCCAGTAATACTGCATTGGCAGTAGGAGAAACAATTACTTACACTATTGTCGAATGTCATAATCCATATACACACGAATTAAATAGAATTTTACTTGCAAAGGATCTAGTCTATAAATGGTTTAAACCAGAACATGAAGTATTTGATCAACTACTTCCAGCGAATGAGGATAAAAAAATTCATTTTAAAATTCTCATTTCTGAAATTAAGGGAAAACAATTAGAAGGCATTCGGTATGAAGCATTATTTGATTATGCTATACCAGAAGAAGGAGATGCTTACAAAATTCTATTAGGAGATTTTGTTTCTACTGAAGATGGAACTGGTATCGTTCACATTGCTCCCTCTTTTGGTGCGGATGATATGCGGGTTGCAAAAAAATACAGCATGGGTACCTTAACTTTGGTAGATAAGCAAGGTCGTTTTACAAAAGAAGTGTATGATTTTGCCGGTGAATATGTAAAAGAAGATTATCTCAGTCCGGAAGAAAAAGCCAAAGAAAAAATCCGACTTGGACTTGAAAAATATTTATCGGTTGACGAACGACTCGTTATCAAATTAAAAAAGGAAGGCAAGTTATTCAATTCACAAAAATATCAACACAATTATCCACATTGTTGGCGTACAGACAAACCAATCTTGTATTATCCATTAGACAGTTGGTTTATTCGGGTCACTGCTGTTAAGGATCGCTTGATTGCATTAAACAACACCATAAAGTGGAAGCCCGCAGCAACGGGAACCGGACGTTTTGGAAATTGGTTGGAAAATCTTCAGGATTGGAATCTTTCCCGTTCAAGGTATTGGGGAATCCCATTACCCATTTGGAGAAATGCGGAAAATACAATTGAAAAATGCATCGGATCCTTACAAGAATTACAAGCTGAAATTGAACTGGCAAATAAAGCATTTGGACTAAATCAAATGTTACCAAAAGACATCCATCGACCTTATATCGATGAACTCATTTTATCGAGTCCGGATGGAAAAGAAAAACTAACGCGTGAATTGGATTTAATTGATGTATGGTTTGATTCGGGTTCTATGCCCTATGCTCAAATCCATTATCCGTTTTCAAATAAATCTTTAGACGGTTTGTTTCCTGCTGATTTTATTGCCGAAGGCGTTGACCAAACGCGTGGTTGGTTTTACACCTTGCATGCCATATCAACCATGGTATTTGATAGTGTAGCTTATAAAGCCGTTGTTTCCAATGGACTGGTATTGGACAAGAATGGTGAAAAAATGTCCAAGCGAAAAGGAAATGTAGTAGATCCCTTTTTAACTTTAAATCAATACGGCGCAGATGCAACGCGATGGTATTTAATCAGCAATGCAGATCCTTGGGAAAATTTAAAATTTGATTTGGATGGTATTACGGAAGTTCGCAATAAATTTTTTGGAACGCTTTATAATACCTATTCCTTTTTTGCTATTTATGCCAACATCGATCAGTTTCAATACGATGCATCAAAAGCATTGCCCCTGTCAATTCGCTCAGAAATGGATCAATGGATTATTTCGCGATTACAATCCGTAATCATTTTGTATCGGGAGTATATGGATGATTTCGAACCAACACAAGCAGCACGCGTTATAGAAAGTTTTGTCTCCAACGACCTCTCCAATTGGTTTGTGCGATTATCCCGTCGCCGTTATTGGAAATCTGAATCCTCGGGTGACAAACAAGCTGCATTTGAAACCTTGTACGAATGTCTTTTTAATACATCCATTTTAATTTCATCCCTGGCGCCGTTTTTCTCTGATTGGCTTTATAAAAATTTGATTGCCGGATTTATTGGATCCGTTAAAGCTAAAGAATCTGTTCATCTGACAGACCTACCGAATGCGGACTTATCATTAAAACAACCAGATCTTGAGCGACGCATGGACATCGCTCAACGCATTTGCTCACAGGTTCTTTCTTTACGGAAGGCTCAAAAAATCAGAGTGCGTCAACCTTTAAAACAAATTTTAGTACCGGTATTAGAAGATTCGATGAAATCAGATCTTCAATTGGTAGAAGAAATTATTAAATCAGAAGTAAACGTTAAAGAAGTCAATTACATTTCAGGTGATGCCGGTTTAGTAAAGAAAAAAACAAAGCCCAACTTCAGAACACTGGGTAAAAAACTTGGTAAGCACATGAAAGAAGCGGCAGAGCTTATTCAAAATTTTAATGAAGAAGAGATTTCACAACTGGAAAAAGATTTAAATGTCAAACTCGATATTGACAATCAGCCGTATTTAATTTCAAAAGAAGATGTAGAAATATTATCTGAAGACATTCCAGGATGGCTGGTAAGTCATGATGGTGAATTGACCGTAGCACTAGATATCAATTTAAGTGACGAATTAATTTCTGAAGGCAATGCAAGGGAGTTGATCAATCGGATACAGAATTTACGAAAAGATAAAAATTTTAATGTCACTGATAAAATTGAAATCAAACTTCAAGAACATAAAGACATTATAAACTCTTTGAACTTATTTAAAGAATTAATAAGCAGTGAAGTGCTTGCAAACGCTATTGAAATCTCTAATGAACAATTTATTGAACATTTTGATTGGTTGGAGGATGAGAAAATAGGATATCAAATTCATGTAATTGCAATCTAATAAAAGTAACATTTAATTGAGCACGAACTCTCGCCATAAAGCAGCAAATGTTCTCTTTGAGGTATCTTTACATAGATGCAAAACCAATTAATTTTTAATAACTACGAATGATCTGACTGGAGTGCGCAAATTGGAGGTCAAAATTTGGCTTATAAGGTTTGACCAATTTAACTTCACACTGGAATCATTTAATTTATCTAGAATTAGCTACCTGATATAATTGCACCTTGGTTTTTATATTATAAAGCATTCGTGCTTTTCGTCTAATATTTCAAATGGACTTTTTAATCATACTTTATTCTTCCACCGCTCCAAATTTGGAATACCTTTCGTAAATAATCTCGCTATAAATCCGGGAAAACCCATTTCTTTTAATTTACCGGTTGCAAATTCCTGCATTTGAGTTGCAGTCCAATCCGCTTGTTTAAATTTCCCATTTTCATAACAATACGCACAGTATTTTGTGCTGATACTTTTATCTGCATTGCTTCCACCTCCATTGGGTGATTTTTTTAATGGCATTCCACAACTCTGACAGTTTTTATACGTTTGATCCATTTTAATAAAGTTTACTCAATTTAATATACCAAATATAATACGTTTTGAATTGCCGTGCACCGATTCACTATTGTTTCTCCTTGTTCAAAAAAGAATTACATAGGACTATCCAAATTAAATATTTCAACAGGATGTCTTAAACTTCAGATTAAAAAGTGGCTGAATTAAAAGCTGGTTCCTTGCAATATAAGGTTCTTCATTAGATTCTGTTCCACCGAATTCCTGATATAAAAATTCACTTTCTATTTCCATAAAAACACTACGCAGCTAAGTTTTTACTATTTTAGACTTTTTGTCAGAAATTAAATCAAATTATAAGTCATTTCGACCGAAATTCTGCTAAATTGGCATTTATTCAGCTTTGGAAAAGGATTTGATGTATACCTATTAATTAAATAAATTATGACATACGAAAATTTTACAATAAAAGCCCAAGATGCCATTCTTAAAGCACAGCAAATCGCTGCAGGTTTAGATCAACAGGTAGTTGATAGTTCGCATCTGGCAAAAGCCATCATCGAAACAGATGAAAAACTGGTTGAATTTATGATTGGCAAATTGGGAGCCAACCTTCAAAAAATCAAATTTGAACTGGATACTGAAATTCGAAAAATTCCAAGAGTTCAAAATGCAGAAAAACAATATTTATCCAGTGAAGCCAATGCGATTTTATTAAATGCAAAAAACATCAGCAAGGAATTTGGAGATGAATACATTTCATTGGACTCCATGTTATTGGCGATTTTAAAATCCAACGATGCGGCATCCAAAATTCTAAAAAACAATCAAATAAATTACGATGCACTCAAAGCTGCAGTCCTTGAATTGCGAAAAGGAAAAAATATCAAAGACAGTGGCGGCGATGAATCATTCAACGCCTTAAATAAATATGCTTTCAATTTTAATGCAGCAGCAGAAAGCGGAAAACTCGATCCAATCGTCGGACGGGATGAAGAGATTCGTAGAATCCTGCACATTCTATCAAGGCGGAAGAAAAACAATCCCATTCTAATAGGAGAATCTGGTGTTGGAAAAACAGCCATCGTAGAAGGCATCGCCTGGCGTATAGTTAAAAACGATGTACCGGAAAATTTGCGAACTAAAAAAATATTCTCTTTGGATTTATCTGCATTGATCGCAGGTGCTAAATACAAAGGTGAATTTGAAGAACGGCTCAAGGCCGTTATAAAAGAAGTCAACGAATCCAATGGCAATATCATCTTGTTTATTGATGAAATTCATACACTCATTGGTGCAGGTGGCGGTCAAGGTGCTATGGATGCGGCCAATATTTTAAAGCCAGCTCTTGCCCGGGGTGATTTACATACTATTGGTGCAACAACCCTGGACGAATACCAAAAATATTTTGAAAATGACAAAGCACTTGTCAGACGTTTTCAAACGGTACTCATAGATGAACCCTCCGTTGAAGATACCATTTCAATACTTCGGGGCGTTCAGGATAAATACGAGGTATTTCATAAAATTGCAATTAAGGATGAAGCTTTAATTGCTGCAGCTGAATTATCCCATCGTTACATTTCTGATCGCCAATTACCAGATAAAGCCATTGACCTGATCGATGAAGCCGCTGCCCGTTTGCGTTTGGAATTAGACAGTGTACCGGATGAAATCGATGAAAAAGAACGCAAAGTGCGTCAACTTGAAATCGAACGCGAAGCTGTTAAACGCGAAAAAGATGATAAAAAAGTAAAATTGATCGAAGCTCAATTGGCGAATGCAAAAGAACATCTTGAATCTTTAAAAGCTGCCTGGAAAACTGAAAAAGAAATTGTAGATCATATTCAATCCATAAAAAAGAAAATGGATGAGTTAAATGTTCAGGCTGATAAAGCTGAACGTGAAAGTGATTTTGGCTTAGTTGCAAAATTAAAATATGGAGATCTAAAGGAACAGGAAAAACAATTAAAAGAAGCCGATGATAAATTAAATGCATTACCCGAAGGGAGCCGCTTTACTTCAGATACCGTAACTGCGAATGATATCGCGGTGGTCGTAAGCAAATGGACTGGAATACCGCTTACAAAAATGATGCAGAGTGAGAAAGAAAAATTGCTTCATTTGGAAGATGAGTTGGCAAAACGGGTGATTGGACAAAAAGAAGCAGTTACTGCAGTTGCAGATGCAGTACGTCGCTCCCGTGCTGGATTACAAGATCCAAACCGTCCGATCGGTTCATTTATCTTTTTAGGACCAACCGGGGTTGGAAAAACCGAATTGGCCAAAGCATTGGCTGAAGTAATGTTTGATGATGAAAAAGCAATGACTCGCATCGATATGAGTGAATTTATGGAAGCACATGCCGTTTCCCGCTTGGTCGGCGCGCCACCGGGATATGTTGGGTATGATGAAGGCGGTCAATTGACTGAAGCGGTTCGCGTTAAACCCTATTCCATTATTTTGCTTGATGAAATTGAAAAAGCACATCCGGATACCTTTAATATCTTATTACAAGTATTGGATGACGGTCGACTGACAGACAACAAAGGGCGGGTTGCAAACTTTAAAAATACCATCATCATCATGACCAGTAACATGGGTTCTGATTTGATTTTGGAAAATTTTGAAGACCTCGAATCCTTAGGCGATAAACACCGTTCGGAAATTCTTGAGACAACTAAATTGGAAGTGTTTGAAAAATTGAAAGAAAATCTAAGACCAGAATTTCTAAATAGAATTGATGATAAAATTATGTTTTTACCACTCAATAAAGTAGAAATAAAAACGATCGCAGGAATTCAATTAAAAAGTTTAACCAAAAATCTATTAAACCAGGGTATCACATTTGAAGCAAGCGATAAAGCACTAAGTTTATTGGCTGATTTAGGATATGAGCCACAATTCGGTGCCAGACCACTGAAACGGGTTATCCAAAAAGAAGTTATCAATGAGTTGGCAAAACTATTGCTTTCAGGTGATTTAATACAAGACGGTATCATTCATTTAGATACAGACAATAAGGGCTTCACGTTTAATGGAAAATCTTCCGGTTCAGTCATTGAAATTCCATCCGATCGTCAGAAAAGAATTAATGAATTAACAAAAGCTGCTAAAGAAGTGGAAGATTCAACTAAAAATTTAAAAAATAAATCTTCTGAAAATTAAACTGGTTCAATCAACTATTAAATAGTTATTATAAGGTATTAAATTTTGTTTTAATACCTTCGCCGTTTCAATAATAATTTTAAAATTAATAGTGATGGAAACAAAAGATAGCAACGGAAATATTCTTCAAAACGGCGATGCTATTTTACTAATTCAAAATTTAAAAGTAAAAGGATTTTCAAAAGATCTAAAACGAGGTACAGTTGTAAAAAACATCCGTCTGACAGATGATCCGGATGTCATAGAAGGCAAAGTAGAAGGCAGCGTACTGGTTTTAAAAACTTGTTACCAGAAGAATAAGTAAATTTTTATCGCCTCGAATGAATACAAAGAGTTGCCACGAATGCACGAATTAAGGACGAATGGTAATGGGTAATAAAATTTATTCGTCTTTCATTTGTGCATTCGTGGCATTTCTTCTATAGATTAAGTAGTAAATCAATGCAACAATCACACTTCCACCAGTAAGATTTCCTAAAATTACCGGAATTAAATTTTTTGCAAAACCATACCAGGATATTACATCTGTATTTGATAAATCATGATAGGATTCTTTAATTAACATGCCCATAGGAATCAAATACATATTGGCAATGCTGTGTTCATATCCACACGCAACAAATGTTGTAACCGGAAAAACAATTACAAAAATTTTATCGATGATACTTCTTCCGGCCATGGCCATCCAAACAGCCAAACAAACCAGTACATTGCAAAGCATCCCACTAAAAAATGCCTGTTGAAATGAAATGCTGCATTTTGTTATTGCAATTTTTACGTATAATTGACCAATCGCCCCTTCATTCATCTGTGGGTGCTTAGACAAATAAACCAAACAAGCCAATCCGCAGGCCCCGACAAAATTTGATAAACAGACGATTGCCCAATTACGCAGCAACTCTTTCATGCTTAGTTTCCCATCTGCCCATGCCATAACCAGCAAATTGTTTCCAGTAAACAACTCAGCACCGGCAACAATCACCAGAATCAAACCCAATGAAAAAACAAGGCCGGAAAGGAGTCGAGCAATTCCAAAACTTATAGCAGGATCTGATAATATGAGTATATAAAACATGGCTCCCAAACCAATAAAGGCACCTGCCAGAATGCCTAACATCATCATCGAAACTAAAGGAAGTCTTGCTTTAACAACTCCTAAATTTTCAACACGCTCGGCAATTTCCTTTGGTGAAAATGCATCAAAACCATAAATTTCTTTCATAGCTACTTATTTATTCCTCATTTTGTACACATCAAACGTGCATTCATTTGGATGATAAAGAAAATCAAAGCTAAATTTACACGAATATTAATTTAAAACGATTCAGATTATGGCTCATGCTGAAAACATAGATTGGAAACGCATTTTCTCCCTGCATTCCTTGTTGTTTATGGCATTGGGTGTATTCCTCGCTGCAATAGCATTCAAAGGATTTATGATTCCCAACCGTTTTTTGGATGGAGGCGTTACCGGATTATCCATACTATTACATGAATGGTTTCATTTGGATATTAGTATTTTCCTGATTTTATTAAATATCCCTTTTGTTTATATCGGTTACAAGAAAATTGGCAAAACCTTTGCCATTCAAACTTCCATGGCCATCTTACTCATGGTATTTTGTATAAACTTTATAGAAATTCAACCCATTACACACGACAAAGTACTCATTGCACTGTTTGGTGGCTTTTTTATAGGCCTGGGAATTGGATTTGTTATAAAAGCAGGCGGGGTCATTGATGGGATGGAGATTATTGCAGATTACACCAATAAAAAATTAGGACTTTCAACCAGCGAAATTGTCATGTTTATTAATTCTGCTATTATACTTGCTGCAGCATTTACATTTGGAATTGAAGTTGGCATGTATTCCATTTTAACGTATTTCACTGCAATGAAAACATCGGACTATGTAGTGGATGGCTTTGAAGAATATACAGCCATGACTATAATTTCGGCAAAAGACGCAGAAATTAAATCCTGCATTGTAAAAGATTTTGACAAAGCTATTTCAGTTTATAAAGGAGAACGAGGTTACTTGCCAGGAAGTTTTGATATCAAATACGACTGTGAAATCATCGTCACCATTTTAACAAGACTCGAAATTCACCGCATCAAAACGGCCATTCTGGAAATTGATCCGAATGCGTTTTTATATATCTCCTCGATTAAGGAAGTCAAAGGGGGTGTAATTAAACAAAAGTTAAAAAGATAATTAATCAATATCCTGCTGCTAACGGATCTCATTTCCTGTAATATTTTATTACTTTTACAAAACCTATGCCGCTTACGATTACCAATCAGGATATTATCAAGTATTACGATGAATGCGAAAGTGACTACAAACTGCTTTGGCATTTAGGAGAGCAATCTGCCTTGCACTATGGCTTTTGGAAAGAAGATACCCGCTTGCTCCGGGAAGCACTTCGCAATATGAATGATTATGTTTTGGGCATTCTGAATCTGAAACCAGGAAATACATACCTCGATGCCGGTTGCGGCATTGGCGGAACGGCCATGTATGCAAGTTCCCTCTGTAAATGCACAGTCCATGGAATCTCATTAAGTGAAAAACAAATTAATACCGCTAAAACTAAATCCGGATCTAAAAATTTGATTGGTTCCGTTGATTTCTCTGTTCAAGATTTTTGTAACACGTCTTTTGGGTCGGCCACGTTCGATGGGGTCTATGGCATAGAAAGCATTTGCCATGCCTTTGACAAAAAATCCTTTTTTCGTGAAGCACATCGTCTTTTAAAACCAGGCGGGTATTTGGTGGTTGCTGACTTTTTTGAGTCAAAATCCGATATGAACCCGCATGAACAAAACCTCATGGCCAAATGGGCTGAATCCTGGGCTGTTCCCTCTTTTTCCAATTTTGAAAATTTTATTCAGGATGCTGAAAATATTGGCCTGAAACTTGTTGAAAACAACAATATCAGTCAGGCAATCCAAAAAACTGCCCGTAGGCTCTATTATTGTTTTTTTCCAGGACTCATTTGTCACGGATTTTTAAGAATGTTTGGTCTTCGAAAAAAATCACAGGGAAGAAATGTATGGTCAACCTATTATCAATATATAAGCTTACAAAATAAATTGTGGGATTATCGTGTGATGAAATTTGTTAAAAATTAAATGCAACATGGCATCGTTTAGTTTACCAAGCAATCCCAAATTCGAAACCTATAATTGTAAATTTTATGAATTCAAACCACCGGGATTTGAGTTAAAAGTGTTTGCTCAGGTTCTAAAAGAATCAATCCCTTCTTTGGATGATATGGTCTATCTTAAAAACGACTACGAACTGGCTCATGAATTGAGTTCAAGCTCTGCTTTGAAAGCAATTGAAATGGTTCGTTCGGAATCCGGATTTATCATTTACAAAGAATATTTTGATGGAATCCCATTAGAAAGTTATTTGACAAATAAAGAATTTAGCATCCCCTTATTTCTTCAACTCGCCATTCGGATTACTTCGCTTTTAAAAGAATTACACAATAAAAAAATAATTGTAAAGGAATTTACGATTGAAAATATTCTTATTTCACCTGAAAGCCAGGAAATGAGAATTTGTTGTATGGGTTCTTGCAGTAAATTAAGCAGGGAACGCATCGAATACAATTCGGAGTTTAATTATTACGGTCCACTTTGGCACGTTGCCCCAGAACAAACCGGACGCATAGGACGTACCGTTGATTATCGTTCAGATTTTTATTCATTAGGAGTTATCCTCTATCAACTTTTATGCTGGCGAAAACCTTTTAATTACACCGACAGTCTGGAATTAATTCATGCGCACATTGCTAAAAATCCGGTTGAACCAAAAGTAATTCAACAAAGCATCCCGGGTCCGATAAATGACGTCGTCATGAAATTAATGTCCAAAAATGCAGAAGATCGTTATCAAAGCGAAGAGGGCATTTTAGAAGATCTTGAGCATTGCATCCAGGATTGGCAATTGCATGGAAGTATAAAACCTTTTGGTCTTGGTGAAAAAGATCAATCCAGTATTTTTAGTCTCTCAGAAAAAATGTATGGTAGAAATCAAGAACTAAAACAATTGATTTCTGCATGGGACCAAATCAAAGAAAATAAACTTGAATTATTTTTAGTTTCTGGTTATTCCGGAATTGGTAAAACGCGGTTAATTAATGAAATACGCAAACCGGTTCTTGAATCAAACGGCTATTTTATCAGTGGAAAGTTTGATCAGTTTAATCGTGAAACTCCTTACAGCGCTTTTGGAATGGCCTTCAATGGTTTTATCCAACAATTGCTTTCCGAACAAGACGAACAAATCGCATTGTGGAGAAATGCAATTAAAGAAAGTTTGGGTGATCATGTAGGCTTATTGTTGGGAGTGATTCCTGAATTGGGCATTCTGGTTGAAAATCAAGAAGCAATTTATGAAATTAGTCATGCTGAAGGAAAAAAGCGTTTTTACAATGCCTTCGTTCAATTTTTAAATATACTTGAAAACGAAAATCGGACCCTGGCTCTTTTTATAGACGATTTGCAATGGGCAGATTCCGGATCCTTAGAACTTATTCAGCATATTTTAAACAGTTCGCTGAAAAATATCCTTGTAATAGGTGCCTATCGTGACAATGAAGTGGATGAATCACATCCATTAATGATGACCTTAAAAATTCTGGAAAAAGATTACAAAAAGCAAATTATCACCTTGCATTTGACAGATCTTTCTCCATTTGATGTAAATAATTTAATTGCAGATTCATTGCATTTAAATACAAAAATTACAGAGGAGTTATCAAAAGCCATTCTAAGTAAAACCCGGGGAAATCCATTTTTCATCCGGCAGTTTATGGAAAAAATGGTAGATGAAAAAAGAATCTACTACGATCGCAACATCAGGACTTGGCTCTGGGAACTAAAATCAATCCAATCTCTTGATATAACTGAATACGTTGTTGACTTAATTCTTACTAAACTTAAAAAATTAAGCGAACCAGCCCAGGATGTAATTTGTCTTGCAGCGTCTATAGGCAATTCTTTTGATTTTGATACGCTGGTTATAATTTCTGATATGCCAGAAAGTGACGTTGCAGAATTGCTTTGGGAAATTGTTGAAGCAGATTTTATAAATCCGGTTGGACAATGGAGAAAATATCACAGCAACCAGTTATGGAAGGATTTTGCATTAGCTGAAAATTCCAAAACAAATTTCTCATTTCGATTTCAACATGACCGGATTCAGCAAGCTGCATATGCAATGATTCCTGAATCTGAAAAACATGCAACACACCTCCGGATCGGTCGTACGCTCTTAGTGAAAATGCCTGAAGAAGAATTTGAAGAAAATTTATTTGACGTTATCAATCATATAAATATTGGCCGGGATCTTATTGTATCCAAAAATGAAATTCAGGAACTGGCCGGTCTAAATTTAAGAGCTGCCAAAAAGGCATTTCGGAATAACGCAATTCGCCCTGCATTAAATCACTATGCTATCGGCATGGAATTAATGAATGATGACCAAAATTCTGAATTGTTTAAAAATTTATTGATAGGTCGGTCCGAAAGCGAGTATTTATTAGGAAATTACTTTGCTTCAGAGGAATTGTTTAATAAAGCCCTGATTAATTCTGATTC
The DNA here is from genome assembly GCA_016712145.1 of Saprospiraceae bacterium. Taxonomy (NCBI): domain Bacteria; kingdom Pseudomonadati; phylum Bacteroidota; class Saprospiria; order Saprospirales; family Saprospiraceae; species Saprospiraceae bacterium. Next base: position 2,567,702 of record JADJRO010000001.1, on the reverse strand, counting down.
TAAATTAAATCAAGCTGACATTCTTTGTAGAAAAATGGCGCTCTATGAAAACACACAACGCCATGAAAAAGCTTTGGAAGCAGCACAGCAAGGATTAAAATTATTGGGAATGCACCTGCCACTCAATGCAGGTCCGCTAACGGTAATGAAGGAACTGCTTACGGTGAAATTTTTATTGCGCAATAAATCTACTTCTGATTTACTGTTTAATAAGAATATGGAATCTCCTGAAAAAATCATGATGATGAAAATTCTCATGAATTTATGGGGTCCTGTTTATTTATTGCAACGACAAAATTTATTGGCCTTTAAAATTTTGCGGATGGTAAATCTTTCCATCCGATATGGCAATTCAGTTGAATCTTCATTGGCATTTGCATTTTATGGTTATGTTATCAGCGCGCAATTAAAAGATTATAAATCTGGTTACGACTTTGCGAAACTAGGGATGACCCTGAATGAAAAATTCAATGACAAAACCTTACGATCCAAAGTACTGGTAATTGCTGAAGGTTGTGTAGCCCATTGGCAATTGCCATTTTCAAAATATTTGCAAAATTTGCGTGAAGCGCATCAAGTAGGAGTTGAATCCAATGATATCATCTATGCCGGTTATGCCATTACCTTTTTAAATCGAGCGCAATTTTTAATGGGCGAAGCTTTAGACAGTGTCTATGAAAAAATGCTTGGCTACATGCAATTTGCCAACAAAATTCAATCGCTGATTTCGTTGCATCAAATGATGGCCTGGATGCGAATAACAACAGACTTACTCCAAAAACCAGCCACTAAATCCGTTTTTGGGGATTGGGTTGATGATAAAGCACAGGATGCTTTTTATGAGCAATTGCTCATGGAAAAAAATATTCCTTTGACTCTTGTAAATTATACAATAGCAAAATCATTTTACTTTTATATTTTAGCTGACTACAAGCAAGCATTGGCTTTCACCGAACGTTCAGTACCTCATTTGCCTGCTGTCTTGGGTCTTCCGGAATGGCCGGAACATTTTATTATAAATTGTTTATCTTCATTAGCTATTCAATTAGAAGGGCATCCCTTAAGCAAAGCCCAATTAAAAGCATTTAAACAATCTTTTAAATTGCTTGAAGTTTGGGCACACGAATCTCCTTTTAATTACGAATCAAAATATTTACTTGCCCTGGCTGAGTTTCAATTACTCAAAAATAATAAAACAGAAGCAAAACAAAATTTCAATAAAGCCTTGGTGTCTTCTCAAAATGCCGGTATGAAATACATGACCGCCCTTATATATGAGCGGATAGCGGCAATGTATGAACGAGAAAAAGAAACAGAATTAGCAGAGCGAAATTTAAATTTTGCAGTTCTGGAATATCAGGATTGGGGTGCACTGGCAAAAGTACATTCTCTTCAAAGAAGATATTCGTTTCTTGAAGCCAAAACTGCTACAAAAGATGCTGCTAAAAAACCAATCAGCTCAAGTTCTCTTGATCTACAAAGTGTTTTAAGAGCTGCCGCTTCGCTTTCTGAAGAAGTGGTGCTTGAAAAATTACTGGAAAAACTATTGTTGATTGTAATTGAAAATGCTGGTGCACAAAATGGGTATCTGCTGCGTCCAAGAGAAAATAAAATATTTCAGGATGCGAATAGCAAACTGGAAAACAACAATGTGTGCCTTATTAAGTCAATTCCACTTGACGAAGTCAGGGATGTTTCACATGCTATTGTTCGAAAAGTACACAACACACGAACTCCCATTAGCATTGATGATGTAAGGCAAGATCCACTTTATTCAAGTGATAAGGATCTCATTCATTTAAAATCAAAATCCGTTTTATGTTTTCCAATTATGAGTAAAGGGGAAATGACGGCAATTCTTTATTTGGATAATGCTGCAAGCACACATGCATTTACTCGAAATCGTATGGAAATTCTAAATTTACTCAGCGGGCAAATTGCAGTTTCCATTGAAAATGCACAGTTATATCAAAATTTGGAACAAAAAGTATTGGAGCGTACTTCTACTATTGAAAAACAAAAAGTGCTGCTCGAAGATGAAAAGCAAAAAAGTGAGTCTCTCATTTTAAATATTTTACCTGATGAAATTGTTGCAGAATTAAAAAATAATGGAAAATCTAAACCCCGTCGTCATGAAAGCGTAACCATCATGTTTACCGATTTTGAAAAATTTACCATGATGTCTGAAAAATTGACTCCGGAAGAAATTGTTGAAATTGTGGATCATCATTATAAAGGTTTTGATAAAATCATTGAAAAATATAAAATCGAAAAAATTAAAACGATGGGAGATGCTTACATGTGCGTAAGTGGTTTACCCCGTTTCAATGAAGAGCATGCTGCAAATGCAATAAAAGCAGCCATTGAAATTCTAGAATTTGTAAAGGAATATAACCATCAAAGGGAACTTCAAAATTTACCCTACTGCCAAATTCGGATTGGACTCCATACAGGGCCTGTTGTGGCTGGTGTTGTGGGTCTTTATAAATTTGCATACGATATCTGGGGAGATTCCGTCAACACGGCATCCAGAATGCAAAGTGTGGGTGAACCCGGAAAATTAATATTTCATCTACAACGTACGACCTGGTTAAAAATCAATTTGAATGCACCCATCGTGGAAAAATTAAAGTAAAATACAAGGATGAATTAGATATGTACTTTGTTGATGATTCTAAATATTAATACTCAATTTCAAACGGATAAATATGGCAACTTCTAAATGGACCGATGAATTACTGGACCGGATGCGTCATCAAGGCGACCCTTTGGCTGATCGTGCAGCAAAATTGTTATGGGAAAATCGAAACAGCAAAGAAATTCTTGAAGAATTAAGAATCATCAGTCGAAATCACAATGTAAATAATTTAAAAAATGTCAAGCCACTCCTAGACTATTTTCAGGAAACAGAAGATGTTAAAGTGAGCACTGAAGAAATTGAAGCTTTCCGGGTTTCAGCCAAATTATTTAATAATTATGGCTTTCGGTTTTGTGGTTTGTTATTTTTTAAAGCCCTGCCAACAGGATATATGTGTCCAAAACCGGGGCATGTATTAGAAAGTACCAAATTGTTAGTAAATTATGCTGCACGCCGCGTAATGGAAACTGCACAATTTGTATTTGCTGTCAATAATGCAAATTGGTACCAATCCGGAAATCCCGGTTTAGAGTCCATTCAACGCGTGCGTTTAATGCATGCAGGCATGCGTATGGCTCTATTAAACGATTCCAGACCTGATAAGAAATGGAATATGGAATTGGGTGTTCCGATCAACCAGGAAGATCTGTGTTTAACAAATCACCTGTTCTCATTGGCTATGATTGACGGTTTGGATCAAATGGGTGTTCATCTTACTTACGATGAACGCAATGCCATTTTTATAACTTGGCAACGCATAGGCCAAAGTATGGGTATTAGTCCTGAATTGTATTCTAACAACATGGAAGATGGAATGGACCAATTTAAAACCATCCTTAAACGTCAATCCGCTGCTGAAAACCCAGATGGTCCCATCCTGACAAAGGCATTGCTTGAAAGCATGAATGAATTGCTTAGAACCAATATTTCATTAGAACGATTAGAAGACCTAACCATTTATTTTTTAAATGATAAGAGGAGTTGGAGATCACTCGGCATGCATAAACCAACAATATTTGATCGGATTTTTGATGCCGTCGTTCATTTTTTAACCTCACTCAAAATCTGGCAATGGATTTTTAATCATAACAACAGTTCTATAAAAGGGGGATGGTTTACACGAATCATAAATTATTTTTTAGCGAAGCGTTTTAATCTTCAGGAACATTTAAGCCGATATCCAAAAACGAATTTGTTAGAATCCATCACTAAAATAATATTGGTCGAATTGTCAAAAAAGGATTTACAAAATCCCAATCAGCCAGGATCTGGAGATTTGGATACCTTAATTCCTGGTAAAAAATTTTTTATGTCAGACGAGCTTTATAAAGAATGGGATTTAGGTTCCTATGAAATGGATGTCAATCCCAAAGATCTTTAAATTAAAGCAAGACTACAAACGAATCGATTTATAAATAATGAGTAATGCAATATCTAAATGAACATCAGTAAACTAAAAAATTATCTGACAGCTAAACTCAAATCTGAATTGCCAAAGAATCTTAGCTACCATGGTTTACATCATACGATGGAAGTGCTGGATGTTTGCAATCAATACATCAAGAGATTGAACATAAATGCGCAAGATGCATATCTCCTCCGCACAGCTGCCCTCATTCACGATATTGGGATTATGTGGACATACAATGGACATGAAGAAGAATCGGTACGTTACTCAAAAGAAATTTTACCCTCATTTGGATATTCTAAATCAGATCTAATAAAAATTGAGCGAATGATATTAGCTACTCAGATACCTCAAAAACCTAAAAACATCTTGGAAAAAATAATTTGCGATGCGGATCTTGATTATTTAGGTACCAAAAACTTTTATAAAACAGGGGAAACGCTATTCAAAGAATTTATAGCTTATAAGGTAATTGCAAATGAAAAGGAATGGGATGCACTTCAGATTCGTTTTCTTACAAACCATCACTATCATACCGATTTTGCAATAAAAAACAGAGAACCCAAAAAACAAGCTTTTTTAATGGAATTAAAATCAAAGTGGAATATTGCTGAATAAAGAAGAATTACTAAGAGTTATAAATCTAAACTTAATATGATTGAGTAAAGTTTCAGTTTGATTTCGGTTTAAAAATGGAATAATTTTAACTATTGCTTTATAAAAACCTTTGAACTAAATTCGTTTTTACTTTCAGCTTTAACAAAGTAAGGCCCCGGTTTAAAATTATTAACCAGAACAATTATCTGCTCGCCTTCAAAAAATGAATAAAAATCATCAATAATTTTTCCTTCAGCAGATACAATTTGATAGCGAGTTTTTTCAGAACCAGAATGAAGGATTACAATGTAATCGGTTGCGGGATTCGGGTAGATGAATATATTGTCTCTATTGTCCAGTAATTCTTTATTGCTAACCGTTCCGCATCCAGGGACTAAACATCCATCATCGTCGACTCTTAGAAGCCAGGGCATGTAATATGGCTCTTTAAAATTTTCATATGCCAGCCCTTCGAAAGATTGAGCTCCGATAATATAACCTCCACCTGGGAAAGATTTAAGATCGTGTAACCATCCATGATCATATCCATTTCTAATTCTATAATATCTGACCCATTCAATTTGCTTATCATCATTGAGCTTAAAAAAGTTAAGAACATAATGGCTTACCCGAATTGTATCAAAACGATTCAAAGAATCAATATAAGTTATTATTGAATCTGTCTGCCCTAATTGACCACCAATTATAAAACCTTTATTATCATTTGATCTGATGATTTTTTCAAAACTTTTAATATAAGCTTGGGTCATAAATGTATCAAAGTTCAAATCAATATAACCTTGATAGTTAAGATTATCGTCCAATATTTGTAGTACACCATATCCCCTATTAGCATAAGGATATTTCTGTTCATTCCAATTATAGTCTGATGAAAGATAAAACCAATTTTTTGAATCTTGGGCTATATCATATATTTGATTAAATCCAACTTTGGCTAACTTAGTACTATACACTTTATTAATATTTCCCTCTGAATCTAATTTATAAAGCAAGCTTTGATAGCTTCCTCTCCTTCCAACGCCTGAATAGTCATTAAATCCAATACCTGCATAAATATTTCCTATGGAATCAGTATATGTAGAAAAACAATAATTACTGAACGCATTGCCTGGTTCCTTTCCAACAATGGTTTGCCATTTAATTTTACCAGTAGTGTCAATTTTTGTAACTTGAGTTTTATAATTGTATCCTGTCGAATCAATAGCTATACCACTAGCAGTTACTAAACAGCCATCAAGTGTAGCTATCATATTGCCTTGCAAAATATGACCATTGTATATTATACTGTTCCTGATTTCCAAAACTTCTTGCTCTTTACTTATTCGGTTAAATTTTAGAATTGAAACTTCACGAGAAAAATTATGAAAGGAAGTGTAGAATGTTATACCATCCCAAGTATGAATTCCTTCTGGTTCAAAAAAATTATATCTTTCTGAATCTTCTATATGGTAGTATTCTTTTAAATTACCGTTTAGGTCAAAAACGAAAAAAGCACTTCCGTAAATTTCTCTATATGTTGTATCTGCTGAATAGCCAAATGCATAAATGAGTGTGTCAGTTGGGAAAACGGCTTTTAAGTAATTAGGCCAAATATTTAACAACCCTGTACCATCTTCTGACACCGTGTAAACTTTGCTAAAAAACACCTGTGATTGTACTTGAAGGGCGCCAAATAAAATTATATACAAGAATATTTGTTTCATTATCCAAATAAGTAGAAATCAAGACTAATATACGGCATTACCATAAATTACTTTTTTAATTGTCAAAAAATATTATTAAATTATTGGGGATGGATAATAATAACGCTACTGCTTTTGAATAATCAATTTTTCTTCCTGCAACAAGCTTCCTTTCTCATCCGAAATACTAAGTATATAATTTCCCGATATGAGGTCATCTGGAATCATATATATGCATTGCAAACCAAGTTCTGGCTTTAGGTTTGTTTGCTTAATTTTCTGGCCTTGAAGATTGTAAATTGATAGTTTATAATTCTCATTGGATGAAATCCTACTAAGAAGATAAAATTTATCCTGAACTGGATTTGGATAAATTTTAAAAGCCTTTTCTTTGCCATTTTGAATGTCTTCATTCTTTACTATTTCACCACAGCCTGGAACTAAACAACCATCCTTGTCAAGTTGAAGCAACCAAGCTTTAACAACTTGATCCTTAACATCTGAAACTCTTCCGCAAACGATAATGGTATTATGAGGCGAAATGGCTACCTGATAAAAGTTCATCCATAAGGCTCTATCAGTTCCAAATCCAGCAGGAAGATATTTTCTTGTCCATAAACTATCTCCGTTCTTTGTTACCTTAAATAGCAAACCGTACGAATTCTGAGTTCCTTGTTCATTTATATCCCCAGAGGTTACAAAGCTTGTATCAAAAGGTGAATAAGCCATGTGGTTAAGTAAGTATTGAGGATTTTCCATTTTAATTTCTGGATAATCGTAAAATCTTTTTATCCAATAAATTGTATCAAACTCAGGACTGACATGAAAAGCCCAGGGAACGGCTTTTTCTAGCTTTACATCATATTGGTGAGCGCTGATATTAAAAGTTTTGTCGTTATTCCTATAAATAGTATAAGTTTCACCGGAAACTATGCCAATAGGTTGTGAGACATTTAAATCTTTCTTTTTAAGTACTTTTCCAGTACTATCAACATTAATAAAGGTAATTTTTATTAAACCCGTAAGATCTCCATTTCGAATTTCATATGAATCACATATAAGATCATATGTTCCGTCCGATTTTTTCAATCCAATCAGGTATGGTTTGCAAAGGAAATTTTGGTAGACTAAACATCTTCAAGATATTAAAAGAGGAATCCAACTCATAAATATATGCGTAGGCATATTCACCGATGTATGTTTGGAAGCCAATAACACAAGAATTGGTTAACAAATCATATGATAATGCTCTAGGGGCAAAACCTTGATCAAGGCCGTGTGGATGTCTAATAATCTTACTTTGTAGTATAGTTTTAGTTCTAATATTGAATTTTATAATAGTAGGATCTAAATATCTTCTTGATACATCGTTTTCAGTACCTAAAAAGATATAATAAATACTATCACTCACTTTTACCGGTGGGAAAGCTGCTAATAAATATATCTTTGAAAGGGTTGTGTCTTCAAAAAATGAAGTGTTTACCAATTCACCTAAGTAATCAAATTTAGTATAATGGTTTCTAAATTTTAAAACTCCCGGTGTACTTTCATCTTTTTTAACTCCGAAAATATAAATAGAATGAGAATCAACAATCATTGAAATAAATTCTGAAGTTTGTTGATATGCACCAATATCAGGAGTTAAATTAAAAGTTTGATACGCTTGAGAGAAAAGCATATTATTGAAAATTAGATTGAAGATAAAAAACAAATTTTTCATAAGTTATAAAGGTAAGACCAGTCTTGGAAAGCGACTCCAAGACTGGTCTTTATTAATTTCTAATCTTTATTTAAAATAAGTTTCATTGACTCCTTATGACCGGATTTTTGGTCTTCCAATCGTAGTATTATACATTCATTACCTTTAAACCCAGTAAGATAAATCGACTCGCCTGTACAGTTTTTCATTGATTTCAGCTTTTTTCCATCCAATGAATAAAATTCGAGGTTTAAAGTATATTTTCTACCATCAAGCGAATATAATCTAACAAAACCATTTGTTGGGTTTGGGGACACAAAAAAGTTTGTTTTTTGATTATTTGTGATTATGCTACCTGAAATCTTATTAGAATATTCTGCCATTTGATCGTTGTCAATGTAGCGATTATAGTACATATTGAGAAAAGCTCTTAATATGCCTGTATAATCTTCAAAAGAAGTAGATGCTAGTTCCTCCAAATATTCAATTAATGAATCAGGCAAATTATAAAGGTCATAGTCTACTGATTTTAAAGAATCCAAATATTCAGTTGCCAATTCAAGAATACCTTTGTCAACCAATTCTGCCGAATCTGCTATACTTAAGCCTCCTAAATAAGTGAGTAGGGTATCTAAATATAACTTATGCCAGTAATTTTGAATTATAGTAAGCTCTTCCGCTTTAGGATTGGTTCTTGATAGCCAAGTCTCGAAACTTTCCTCATTCATTTCTAATGAATCTGAATGTTGCATTGCAGATAAAACACATAATTCCATACCCACTTTATAATCTGCAATTTGTTCTTGCATTATCTTTCTCATACTATCAGAAGCGTATTGCATAGCAGTGGTCAGCAATTGTCGCATAGAATCGAAAGTCGTCCATGTAGCATGATTTTCATCATCATCGTATGTTTCTTCTTCAGCAGGGTTACCACTTGTTACAGTTGTGGGAGAAAGTGTATCTTTACAGCCAGCTCTATTGGCTGCCGCATTGCCACTTTTAAATTGATATTCGCAAGTGATATGAGTCTTGGGGTCAAGTGTAAAGCGATAGTTTGTAATTTCACTAGTTCTTATAGAAACAAAACGATAGTTAGAAATAGTATCGGCACGTTTGTTTCCAGATGCAGTACTCGGGTTGCCCCAACTTGGCTTTATAGGAATATTTGAACCCGAAGTATTATTGTCATAAACACATTCATCTGTATTTTTCCATGTGTTACAAATTGCATTTGTCAATGATTGATCGCCAGGAATTTTCAAAGTGCTTTGATAAAAATAATTCTCTTCAAATTGTTGCGTGGTAGTCGGAGCTTTAATTATCAATTGTTTTCTAAAATTATTTGAATGCCACAATCCATAACTTTCCATCTCTTGATCAACTTCTCCATCAATCCAGTTATGTTTGACACTTGCATACATACATCTATTACGAATCGCTATATCGCAATTGATAAACCTACTATCTTGAATTCTTAAACCATTTAGGCCTTGCTTGTATGTTCCATCTGTCTCTTTATTGATACCTCTTCCCATGTTTTCAATGATAGATCCATTTTTAATCAAGACAGAACCAGCCATTGACTTTATTCCGGTAATTAAATTATTTCTTGTACTTTTAGTCAACGTGCTTTTGTCTAATGTAATAGATGCACCTTCTATTTGGATTTGAGTATTAAAACAATCTTCTGGAACCACTAACGTACTACCATTTCGAATTACAATTCCCCCAACTTCATCAAATGAACTAAAATTCTTTTGTCCCTTATCTTTTACATTAATCATCTTAAAATTATTCTGCATGTTACTACTGTCTATCAGAATGCCGCCAGAACCATTTGGTGCTTGAATTCCATTATTGGAAAACTCTATTTTTGATCCAGATCTAACATGCAAAAAACCTCTGGGATTTATAGATGGGCCACCTCCAAGTGGTGGTGGAATTGATTTAGCATTACCTCCTAAAATATAAATACCATCCCAATTTCCTATTAGATCTGTACAGGCTGTATCAATCAAGCCTTTTGTAATTGTAGAATTTACTAAAGTTAATGATCCAAAAGGTGTAATTGTGATTTTAGAACCGGGACACATTTTTTTTACCACGTTTGTCCAAGTCGTAGCGCTTGAAATTAAAATATTGCCAGTGCAAAAACTGGTATCATATTCACAATTGGTAATATAGGCTTCAAGGTTTTCATCTATTTCTCTGTGCATGGCAGAAAATTGGCCTTGTGTAAATGAATTCCAACAAGATCTTGAATATCCATCTGCCATTAGGTTTTTGAATGGAATTTTCCACGGTAAAGTACCATTACCACATCCATCCCTAATTGATGGAGTTAAAGTACCTAATTGAGTACAATTATTCACCCATTTCGTTCCATCTACAGTACCATCACGATCAGCATCCATTCTTATTGGATCTGCGTCGGTATCACTAATTCTGTCCCCTTTAATTGCCGAGCCTCCTTTGCATTCCCAAGTCGTACTGTCTAAAAGGATATTAAAAGCCGAAGTATGCCAAAGAGATAAGACATGCCCAATTTCATGTGCAAGAACTTTGGCATCAAGGATAGAATAAACATATTTATTAATGGTATCCTGTTGTCCATATCCAAAGCCGTCGCTATTATTAAAGCTCTGCTGAAATATAAATACATTGATTGCATTTTCTACATAATTAAACGGAGGCCATGTTTTGCCCTTACCGTTTTGATCAATAATTGCACTGTCTACATTATTCACTGCTGTAATAACTTTTATAGAATCATGATCTTGAACATTTACACATTCGTCAACAAGATGAAATTGAATATTACCAGGTAGATAATATTTGTTTAAATCACCTAGTAGGTTTCTAATAAGTTCATCAGCTGGCACATTGATTGGGTTATGAGTATTGTTAAAATAATGAAATTTAATTTTCATGCATTTTGGATCTGTCAATTCTAAGCCTTCATAAGGCTCAGGAGCATGGGATTCATCTTCAATCATTGGACACAAAGATTGGGCATAGGCAATACGATTGCTAAAAACCAATAAAACAATAAATAGAATTGCCTTAAATATTAACAGTAATTGATTTAATATAAAGTGTTTCATTTTTATGTAATTTATAAGTTAAAAATTCAAATAAAGTCTAATTGCATACATGAATCACGTATGCATTTTTAATTTCAATAAAGTCAAAGCAAAATTTTTTATGCAAACTTAAATGATGCAGAATTTAATAAATCTATTTCAATAGGATTGCATTCTACATTCGGCTTAATTCTTTCTGTTAAGAGATAAAGATCTTTTGAGAAGTAATTATCGCTATCTAAGAATTCAGCCATTAAAATCCTGGTGGAGTAAAATCTTGATTTTCCATGTTTCAATTTTTAAGTTTAAATAATAATCGTTGATTCTATTACTACAGAATCAAATAAATCCTTGGTCAGCTTGATACAAATTGCTGTTATCGAAAATGGATATAATTCAGGGTTTCAAAGAATCAAAGAAAGTACAATACAAAATTAGATAGATTAATAAATAGGATGTGAGGGACAAATTTGGACAAAACAATACAAAATGAGACAAAACGGGACAGGTTAAGCCTCAATATCAAACCCTAATAGTTGACGTATGCTCTTTTGATCCTCTGGCGAGATCAATCCTGGCTTTAAAATAAAACCCTTGGCTTTCAACTTGCGTATAAGTGTTTTTGGTGAAAAGCTCAAAGAATGAGCTAACGCATCCCGAGTGGTAGCTAAATGAAGAAAATGCTCTTCATCATTTAATATCGGCAGATGAAATGGTTTCATAGCATTGAATTATCATATGACCGCAATTAATACTTTGCAGATCAAAATAAGAAAATATAAAATTGGATTATTTAATTAAATAGCGATACTGCTTGATTTGAGTAAGGATTACTCTATGGCAAATTTAATCCGAATTTTCAATTATCAAATTATTTTAGTTAAAAATTTAGAGAAAATCAGAATTAAGCCATAACATAATCCTGGTTTAATAATATTAAAAATTTTATACGTTTCGTTTACAACAATTTATAAACTAATTGGTCTCATAGTAATTTAAATCCTTAGCAAAGCTCTCTTTTAAATACCAGGTTGATAATGCACTTAATAGCAAACATGCAATTCCTACGATCCAACTTGCCAAGGTAATGTTGTATTGACCCATTAAATAGTTAAATGTGAGTGTAATAGGTATCACAGCGCCTCTAACAAAATTTGGTACCGTTGTCGTGACAGTAGCTCGGATATTGGTTCCAAATTGCTCAGATGCAACGCTAACAAAAAGTGCCCAAAATCCGGTAGCAATGCCTAACATAAAACTTAAAAAATAAAACTGCTGGGCACTAATACCTTTAACGTTTAAATAAATTAGCATTAAAATAAATGTAAGGAAGAGATATGTAAATATAACTTTTCGCCTGCTTCGCCAAACCTGACTCAACCAACCGGAAATAAAATCGCCAATGGATAATCCAATATAAGAATACATAATTGCATCCCCCGTTGAAATTGGATCTGCAATTTGCATCGTTGCCGCAAACTTCGCAGAAAACTTTACAAGAATACCAATTACAAACCAAACCGGTAAGCCCACTAAAATACAAGCTAAATATTTAAAGAAGATTTCCCTTTTGGAATAACATTAAAAAATTTCCCTTCTTGATATATTTTTCATCTCGAAGCTTTTCAAACAAGCCACTTTCAAACGTTCCAATTCTGAAAACCAATAAAACCAATCCTAAAACACCTCCTACAATATAAGAAATTTGCCAATCCCATTGTTTAGCGACAAGATTTCCTGCAACAGCACCCAATGCGCCTGCAGATACTACAATCATGGTACCCCAACCTCGGTTTTCTTTATCAATAATTTCTGATATTAAAGTGATTGCAGCTCCCAATTCACCACTCAATCCAAATCCTGCAATCAATCGCACAAATTGGTATTGGTAAATGTCTGTAACAAATGCATTTCCAATGTTTGCTAATGAATAGATAAGTATAGATGAAAATAAAATAGACTTTCTACCTAGCTTATCTCCTAAAATACCAAATACAACGCCTCCCAACAACATACCACCCATCTGCCATAAAAATAAAATATAATCATAGCGAATCACATCCTCGGGAGATAAGTGCAATCCCTTTTCTAACGACTCCTTTCCAATAATATTAAATAATTGCAAATCGTAGATATCAACAAAATAACCCAATGCAGCTACCAATACCGGAATATTGAACAGGATACTTCTTAATTTACTTTTTTGATGCTGCATTACATGTTGATTTGCTTTTATTAAATTCGTTGACTTGTATAAACTATAAATTTAAAGGCTGGGAAAATCCTCTTTCAACAGACAATATATTAAACTATCTAAAAACTGCCCGTTATAAAAATAATTTTCTCTGAAATACGCTTCCTGAACAAATCCATGGTTTTCCAATAAAGTTTTTGAAGCAGTATTTTCAGGATTGACATTTGCTTCGATGCTATGCAGTTTGAGCCCATCAAAACCAAATGGAATAATTGTCCGAAATGTCTCTTTCATATATCCCTGTTGCTGAAACTTTGGTGCAAGCATATAGCCAATTTCACCTCGGTGATTTTCAGCATCAATACGCCAAAAGCCTATAGTGCCTATTAGTTCGTTTTCTGGTTTTAGAGTTATTCCCCATGAAATGCCTTCATTTAGTACTAAGGAATCATCAATCTTTTTTATTAATTCCAATCCGTCTTTTTCACTTGTTGTATACGGTCTGTCAATGTATTTCATAACTTGTGGGTCGGATCGCAGTGCATGAATTGCTGCTGCATCTCTTTTCAAAATTCTCCTGAAAATCAATCGCTCAGATTCTAATTCAGGAAAGGGATAAAAATTGAGCTCAAGCATGTTTTTAATTCAAAGCTTTGTAGCGTTCGTTTAAAATATTTAAATGATGCATGGTATGACCCAATAAAATATAAGCAATTGCTCTTGCTGAAACCGGACCATTTGCTATAAACTTGCTGGCCTCCTCAGATACGGATTCAAAAAATTTCAAATTGCTTTCTCGGACGGCTTTAAATTCTTCTAAAATATTTTCAAGGCTTCTTGAACTTACATCTGCATTTGCAGCATACAAATTTTCATCCACACTGGGTAATGGGGACTTGTCATCTCCACGTGCAGCAACCAAGGCTCGATATCCCATCACCCGTTCGGTATCAACAATATGTAAGAGCATTTCTTTCACCGTCCACTTTTCCGGAGCATAGCGGTAATTTTCCTGCACTCCCTCAAATGTCATAAATTGCTTGAAAGTGATCTCAGTATTTGCTTTAGTTAATTGAATAATTTCTCCTTCAGGAACGAGTTGAATGTATCTTAAAAAATAATCTCTGTGTTCATGTGCTTGCGGTCTTTGCATATTGAAAATTATAATTTTAATTAAATGTCTTTATTCGATTCAAGGTTTGAGTTCAATCGATAACTCAACGCGCCACTTGGACAACAATTAATTTGATTTACCAGTGCTTCGGTATCTGCATTCGTTGCATTTATCCATGGCTTTTCTTTTGGATGATAAACAGCCGGTAACATGCGTACACAAATACCTGAATGCATGCATAGATCCGGTTTCCAAATAATCGTAATTTCATTCGTGCTATATTCAAGTTTCTTCTCCATTTCTGAATTTTAGTTTCTTATTAAATTCGTTGAAATTTTTAATTTCGATACATTAATTCAATAATTTAATAAAAGTAAGTTTTAAGCTTGCTACAAAATAAGGAAATTTTAAATGCATCTCCTGCGTTAATTAATTTTGATAACTATTTACCAGTATGAAAAACATCTCAAATATATTAAGCTACCTATTATTTTTTAGCTTATTTAGTTCTTGTTCTAAAAATGCCCCAATCTGTAAAGAGCAAATTAAAACTGATTGCATTTGTACGATGGATTACAATCCAGTTTGTGGCTGCAATCTTAAAACTTACCCAAATGCATGCTCAGCTCAATGTTCGGGTATTTATGAATTCAAAGCTGGAGAATGCCCTCAATAAAACATATTACAGATATCTTTTTATACTTATAATAGATAGTCTAAGTTTTATATATAGGACTGAATAGCATATGATGGAAGAATTTTGTACAGGCTATTGAATCATAAACTTTTACACATAATAAATTTAAAATGTAAAAAAAAAGATAAAAATTAACAAAAAATCAGGGTTTACCCTGATAAAAATCAGGGTTTACCCTGATTGACAATTGAAAAACTACTCGTACTTTTGCCTTATTCTTCCCCGCACATATCCGTCCCGTTTTTAGGAACAGATTAATACATCTTTTAAATATACCGCTAATGCATCTCTTAAAAAACCATTTTTGGGCATTATTATGCCTCGTATTCAGTTTCGAACTACTCGCGCAGCAAGTTCCTGAATTAAAAGTCCAGTTTAAGGACTTAAGCAAGTACTCTAAAGTGGCCCTTCAGGTAACTGAAGCCCGCAATTCCGTAGGGGTATTCCAAAACACACAACCCCTTCGCCTGAGCAATAGCTCTGAAACTCATTTTAAAACCAGTCTGGACGGTAAGTACCAGCTTTTAGATGTTCTTCAAACAGAAACGCAAAAATTACTTTTAAATAGACCTGAGCAACTTACGCTGGTAATCCCAACCAATTCACAGGAATTTATTAAGCTGGACCTTGTACGTGTAAATATTCTGGCTGAGGGATTTCATGTTTTTACATCAGATCAGCAAAAGCTGCCATACAATTATAAAGAAGGTGTTTATTACCGCGGTATCATTCAGGGTCGTGTGGAAGGAACCATGGCATCCATTAGTATTTTTGAAAACCAAATCATCGGTAGTATTTCTGATGATTATGGCAATTTGGTAATTCAGCCAAATAAAGATACTCCGGGTCAAATGATTTTATTTTATGATCGCGACATCAAGCAATCCTTTAATTATGAATGTTTGACGGATGATGCAAATACAATCGATAAACCAATCGAACAAAGAGGCATACAAGCCGCTGGTGATTGTGTTAGAGTATATGTAGAATGTGATTATGCCTTGTATGTAAATAAAGGAAGCAGCACGACGGAAACCGTAAACTGGATTTCAGCCGTATTTAATAATCTTGCAACTTTGTATGCAAATGAAAGTATCAATACTGCAATTTCTGAAGTGTTTGTTTGGACTAGCCAGGATGGATATAGTAAAACTGATTCTTATACAGCATTGACACAATTTAGAAATGCCCGTTCAACTTTTAATGGAGACATCGCGCATCTTGCTGCCTTAGGTGGAAGCAACATTGGAGGAATTGCCTGGTTGGATGTTTTATGTTCTTCTTATAAATATGCTTACAGCAATATTTACGCTTCGTATTCAAATGTACCAACATATAGTTGGACTGTAGAAGTTATGACGCACGAGATGGGTCACAACCTGGGTTCAAATCACACGCATTGGTGCGGATGGACCGGAGGCGCTTTGGATAATTGTTATACTCCTGAAGGAGGTTGTGCAAAAGGTCCAGCCCCAACCAATGGTGGAACGATTATGAGTTATTGCCATCTTACTGGTTATGGAATTAATTTCAATAATGGCTTTGGTACACAACCGGGAAATAAAATCCGTGCTGAAGTTGCAGCTGCTACCTGCCTTGGAACCAGTTGTGGCGGCGGAGGGGGTTGTAATGCTCCAACCGGATTGAATATTACCAATATTACACAAACAACCGCAACTGGAAATTGGAATGCCGTATCCGGTGCAACCTCTTATACATTTGAATATAAAACAAATGCTGGTACTACATGGACCACTGCAAATACCAGTAACACGAATTACAACATGACTGGTTTGACTGCAAACACGCTTTACAATACGAGAGTAAAAGCAACCTGCTCTTCTGGTTCATCTAATTACAGTTCAACAGTAAATTTCACAACCAGCAGTTCTGGCTGTGGAACTCCTACTGGTTTAGCCGTTACCAATATTACACAAACAACCGCAACCGTATCCTGGAATGCAGTTTCCGGAGCCTTGTCATACAATTTTCAATATAAACTTACATCCAGTCCAACCTGGAGTCAATCAAACTTTACCAGTACCAGTGTAAGCTTGACTGGTATGTCTCCAGCTACAAGTTATGATGTTCGTGTTCAAACTGTTTGTGCCGGATCAACCAGTGCATTTAGCAGCACAGTAACATTTGTGACCCAATCCAGCGGTGGTTATTGCACATCAAGAGGAAATAACTCAAATTACGAATGGGTAAAACGTGTCAACTTAGGAAGCATTGATCGCAATTCAGGTAAAGACGGTGGTTACTATAATGCAACGGCTTTAAGTACAGATGTAAGTAAAAGTTCTACATACACCATTAATTATCAAGCTGGATCAACCGGTGCATCCGGAACATTGTATTGGAGAGTTTGGATCGATTTTAACAACAACAATTCGTTTGCTGATGCCGGCGAACAAGTTGTATCCGTTGCTTCCAGCAGTTTGAATTTACTCAGCTCAAACATAACCATTCCAAGTGGAGCTGCTACTGCAAAAGTGCGTATGCGTGTTTCTGTAAAATATGGTGGTTACGCCAGTTATTGTCAAACCTTTGCGTATGGTGAAGTTGAAGATTATTCTGTAAATATCAAAGCAGCAGGTACTTCAATAAATCCAAACAATGTCCAAAATGTAATCGATGAAATTTCTTTGTATCCAAATCCATTTTCAAACAATTTCAATTTGGAATTTAATGCAAATGTGGATCAGAAAGTTCAATATTTAATTCTTGATCCTCTTGGACGTTTAATTAAAGAAGAGGCCATGGATGCTGTTCAAGGTCGCAATACATTTAAAATTGAAACTGGAAATTTAGTTCCATCAACGTATCTCATTCAAATAAAATCATCCAATGAAAGCTATTATCGCAAGATGATGAAACTTGAATAATCAGATTTAAACAGGGATTTTTTTATCTCATTTCTGAAAATCTGTTCGTCCCAAACGAACAGATTTTTTTTTATATTTAAATTAGCTGAAGGTTTGTAGGCTGTAGGGAAAAGCTGTTAAGCTGTTAAGCTATTATGCTGATAAGCTGATAAGGCAAATACATAAATTTTGCATTGGTTCATTATTCCATTATTGCAGCATTGTAGAATTGTAGAATTGTAGAATTGTAGAATTAGAATTACCCTAAAGACTCTCTACAGACTACACCCTCCTCCTACCACACATACTGTTTCTTATTCATCAAAAGGGCCTCACCGGTAAAACACTGCTCCCCTGTGGCTTTATCAAAAATTGCGCAATCGTATAAGACGCGGTTTTTTTCTGGGAATACTTCCTTTACTTTAATAATGGCTTCATAATCTGTCTCAACAAACATGGGTTTTAACCACTGCATGCTTTGTTTCAAATAAACATGTCCGTCAGCTTTCCAAAGTGCGCCAAATATTTTTGTAAAAACAGATCCACCTAAAAAACCGTGGATAATGTTTCTTCCAAAAATGCTGGCTTTTCCTGCTTCCGGATCAATATGCAAAGGATTTACATCTCCTGAAACTTTTGCATATAAATTAACATCTTCCTGAGTATATCGGAAAATATGGCTGAATTGATCTCCTATTTGTAGCATTTTAACGTTTATTAATATATTCTTTACAGTCGCACCTCGCTGTTGTAGTAAATTTGCAGTGCAATAATAAGAATTCTAAAAAATAAAATTAACGTATCATGGCAACTAACGGAAACAATTCAAAAAACATGGTAGATTTAATGGTAGAAAACCAAACAAAATTGGTAGATCAAGCCGTTGAAGCAACCAAAAAATTAACCAAAGACATCCCATTTGTAAACGAAACACTGGATAAGGGTAATAACTTGTTCAAGACGAATTTACAAAATCAGGCTAGCTTTATTGCTAAAACAACTGAAACTATTACAGATAGTAGCAACGAAATGAATAAAAATACTGAATTTGCGAAAAACTATTTCGAACAATGGTTTGATAACCAAACAAACTGGGCTAAAAACATGTTTTCAACAAATCCTATTTCGTCAAATGGTTTCAGTGCCAACCCGACCGAATGGATGAATTCATGGCAAAACTGGATGACTCAAGCTCAATCCAATATGCAGACAAATCCATGGAATCAGATGATGAATCATAACAACTTCATGAATTTTCAAGGTAAAATGAATGATGGGGTTCATCAGTGGGGTCAGTATGTTAAACAATACATGGATTTAATGAACAGTGGCAATGGTGACTGGTGGAAAGGAATTTCAAATATCACTGCAGCTGATTCTTATAAAGGAATGAATCACATGGCTGATAGTCTGAATAAATTCTATGAAATGTGGCTTCCAATGTTTAAAAGCATTCAGGAAAAGAATTTCAATTTGGATGTATTTAATCAAAATTTAAGTCCAGAAAAATACAAAGAGTTTATCGATAAATTTTTCAGCTTTATGCCAGAAGATTCTCGCAAAGCATTTGACCAAATGAATCACAATTTCGTTTCTTACATGAAACAAATGAGTGAAGCAGGTTTAAAAAATTATCAAGGTTTTAAAACTGGTTTGAATTCTAATCCATTTGCAAATACAAATCCATTTAATCAAATGATGGATATGTATGTGAACTGGAGAAATGCCATGTCAGAAGCGGTTTCACCATTATCTAAATTGGTTGAGGAAAACAGCAATGTAAAAAATGCGAAGGTTTGGAATGAAATTTATGACCAAATGATGCAATTCAACATTAAGAATAATGAACTGCAATACATGATGTACCAACACGGTATGAAAGTAATGGAAGACGTTGCAGTTGGTGTTGCACAAAAAATAGAAAAAGGCGAAAGTTTTGACAGCATCGTTAAAGTTTACCAGGATTGGTTAATGAAAGGCGATGAAAAATTCAGCAGCTTATTTAACAGTGACGAATACAGTAAATTGATGACTGAGGTAAGCAGCCTTCAGTCAAAAATTAAAATGGAAATCGATAAGCAAATGGAAAAAATGTTTTTTGTAAATCTTCCAGTAGCAACCCGTACTGAAATGGATGAAGTATATAAAAACATTTACGATTTGAAAAAATGTATAGAAATTTGGAACGTACAATGGGTGCTGAACAAACAGAAGAAGCAAAACCTGTTTCCAAGAAAAAATAATTGATTCTTAATGAATTTGAAAAAAGCCCGGCCATTCATCCGGGCTTTTTTATTTTTGCACACTAATTTAAAAACATGATCAATTCAACTGCGATTTATGAAGAGCTTCTTTCAGTAAGCGGCAAAATTCAAAAAGGTTATGATACCTTAAAAGATATTGATGCCGTTGAAGTGGGGACCACCCCTAAAGAACTCGTATGGGAATGCGATAAGGTTAAGCTCTATCATTATATTCGGGAATCTCCTGCTAAATGTAAAATTCCCGTACTCGTTTCATTTGCCATCATGAATCGTCAGGATGTATTGGATTTACAGCCAGATCGATCCTTGATTAGAAAATTAATGGAAGAAGGATTGGATATCTATATTATGGATTGGGGATATCCTACTCGTGCTGACCGCTATTTAACGATGGAGGATTATATTTTGGGTTATTTAAATGATGCAATTGATTTTATCCGCAAGCGTCACAAAGTGCCTAAAATTCACAAAATGGGAATTTGTCAAGGTGGTTTGTTCAGTATGATTTATGCTGCAATTCATCCGGAAAAACTTCAAACACTGAGTACCTATGTCGCTCCTTATGATTTTAGGGATGCGAATTGCAATATGCTGTATAAGTGGACCAAATATGTGGATGTGGACACCATGGTGGATTCAAATGGCTTGATCAGTGCCGAAATGCTCAACAGTGCATTCAGTATGTTAAAACCCAGCATGGAATTATCTAAATTTTTTGGAGTCATGGACATGATGGGCGATAAGGATAAATTAATGAATTACCTCCGCATGGAAAAATGGAAAAATGATTGTCCAGACCTTTCTGGTGAAATGTATCGGAAATACATAAAGGACCTTTTCCGTGATAATAAATTGATTAATGGCAATTTCGAGTTGGATGGCAAAAAGGTAGACTTAAAGAAAATGACCGTTCCCTTCTTGAACATCTATGCGACTGAAGATAATATTATCCCAAATGAGTCTACAAAAGCAGTAATGGATCATATTGGAAGCACTGACAAACAGCTTTACGCATTTCCAGGTGGGCATATCGGGGTATTTGTTGGAGCAAAGTCACAAAAAGAACTGGCACCCAGTGTTGCAAAATGGGTGATCGAACGATCTTAGGTTCGCACCCTGCTGTGTGGTAAATTCGCCTTCTGCCTTAAATTCTGAAAAAGTATTTTCTCGCATTGAGGCTAAGCCGCAGAGGACCACCCAGGTTCCTGCTAACACCTTTCAACCAATAACTATCAACTATTTTATTGCACGCAAAGACGCAGAGACACAGAGCACCACACAAATTCCTTCTAACAACTATCAACCAACAACTATCAACTAATTTATTGCTCGCAAAGAGGCGGAGACACATAGGACTATTCAAATTCCTCCTAACAACTAACAACTATCAACTAATTTGCTTCTCGCAAAGAGGCGGAGACAAATAGGACTATTCAAATTCCTCCTAACAACAATCAACTAACAACTATCAACTAATTTGCTTCTCGCAAAGAGGCGGAGACACATAGGACTACTCAAATTCCTCCTAACACCAATCAACTAACAACTATCAACTATTTTGCTTCTCGCAGAGACGCTGAGACCCAAAGGACCACCATTGTTCCTTCTAACAACTTTCAACCAACAACTATCAACTAATTTCTTTCTCGCAAAGACGCGGAGGCGCAAAGGAGGACACATGCTCCTACTAACACCTATCAACCAACAACTATCAACTAACAACTATCAACTAATTTCCCAAAATGTTCCACGTGGAACATTTTGTCAGACATTAATTTAAAAAGGGGTTTGTCAGCTTCTCCTGACCGATGGTTGTTGCTCCCCCGTGTCCAGGATATACCATGACCTGATTTCCTAAGGGATACAATCTCGTTTTGATACTTGTAATCAATGTATCGTAATTGCCTCCAGGGAGATCCGTCCTTCCAATACTCCCTTCAAATAAAACATCACCCCCAATAACATAGTTCCTCTCTTTATTGTAAAAACACAAACTCGCTGGACTGTGGCCCGGAGTTAAAATACAGGTAAGATTTGCATCTCCAAGCGTAATTATTTGATTATCAACTAGATAAACTGATGAATGCTGTGTTTTTTCATACGGAACGCCATACATTTTTGCCACAATCTCAGCAGATTCCAGCACCGGGAGCTCACCAGAATGCAATTCGGCCAATAAACCATATTGCTCAGCAACAAATGAGAGTCCTAAAATATGATCTATGTGCGCATGGGTTAATAAAAGTCTCTTCAGAGTAATCCTGGTATCACTTATAAATCGTTTTAACTCCAGTCGCTCCGATGTATTTGAACAACCTGGATCAATAACGATCCCATCCAAAGCATCGTTATATAAAATATATGTGTTTTCAGAAAATGGATTAAAGCAGAAAGATTTAATATGCATCGAACTAAGTATTTTGCATCAGTAATGAAAATCAATTGTAAAATAGTATTAACGATTCTGGGAATGATAGTGTTCAGCACTGTATCGAAATCCCAGAATGCGGCTGAAGTATTTGGCAAAAATAAAGTCCAATACAATGAAGATCAATACGACTGGTGGATTTATGAAACAAACAACTTTGTGTATTACTGGTATGGCAAATCAAGAAACCCCGCTCAATTTATTATTGAAATTGCTGAATCAGAAAATAACTATGTACAGAAATTATTTGAATACCATTTGAAAGATAAAATTGAAATTGTTTTATATGCTGATGCATCTGATCATGCGCAGTCTAATATTGATTTAACCGGGATAATAAATGAAAAAAATTGGAGTTCATCTCCTAAAATAAAAGATCAAAAAATATTGCTTTATTTCACAGGCAATCATCAACAACTAAAAAAAGATCTCCGAAGTGGTATTGTGCAAATTTATTTCAATTCCATGTTTTCCGGAACGGCCTTGCAAGAAGTCGTTCAAAAAGTGATTTCATTAAAATTACCGGAGTGGTTTGAAAAAGGTTTGATTGAATATCTTGCTGAAGGATGGTCTGCAAAAGATCAATTAGAATTATCTGAAAAATGGAAACAACGAAATTTTAAAAAATTCTCTTCTAAATATCCAGAATTGGCTGGCAAATCCTTTTGGAACTTTCTTACAAATACTTATGGCGAACAATCTATTTCAAACTGGTTGTACATGACCCGAATCCAAAAAGAATTGGGTGAAGCCGCTCAAGCCGTTTTCTCTCAAAGTTTTTCGGATCTCCAAATGGAATGGTATAACTATTATAAAAATAGCAGTGCTGGAAAAAATACAGATGAAACAAAACAAACTGCAAATTTTAAATTGCATTCTGAAGAAAAAATAATTTCACTCTTCGATGCTGAAAATCAACTTATGCTTGCTACTCAGCAAAATGGAAAAGCACGGCTCTTATCATACGATCTGATCAATAAGGATAAAAAATGTCATTTTAAAAAAGGCAGCCGGTCAAAACTATATCAATCAGATTATAATTACCCGCTGTACACTAAATCAATTGAAGGCGAGAGAGAATTCTACTTTTTTGAAAAAAGAAATCGCGTGTATGTAAGAATCGTAGATAGCAAAACAAAAAATAAAACAGATCTTAAGCTTCCCGAAGACATCCAACGCATTTATGCAGCATCTGTATTAAATAAGAACGAACTCTTGCTATCTGCTAATAATTCAGGTTATTCTGATATTTTTATTTTTAATTTAAAAACCAGACAATATAAAAAAATTACTGATGACATTTGGGATGATCTATCAGTGAAGAAAACGAATAAATCAAATAAAATATACTTTTGCTCAAACAGACCTGACTCCAATGTTATGGTAAAAAAAGTGGATAGCATCCTGCCCTTAGATAATTTTAAATTATTTGAAATTGACTTAAGTCAAGGACCAGATAAACCACAAATTAATAAGCTCCTCGATTTGCCAGACTATTCAATTGAATATTGGCAAGAGTTTAATTCAGACCTAATAATTAAAGCAAAACATGGACTTGAAACCAATTGGTTTCTATTTAAAGAAAATAAACTTTATAACATCAACTTCAATGAATCGGTAGACTTCTTATATACTTTAGATGCAGAAAGAACAGTTTTAATAATCCCTATAAAACCTTCCCAATACTCTTTTAAAATAATTCCAACAGCTGAAATTCAATTGAATCCTTACTCAAGCAATGAACTAATATCTAAAAAAAATAGCCTTGATAAATCAAAGGATACCTTAGTTGAAACCAATGCTTCCCCAATTTCATTCCAGTCAAAATTTGGAGATCCACCAACAATTAAAAATATTTTATCTGAATTTTATACAAAAAAACTTACGGCAACAAATCCTGGTAAAAGAACCATTCAAACTATTTTATCAGATAAATATCCAAACATAATAGATTTCAATTCAAATCTTGCCATTGCATATCGTAAACGATTTACCATTGAAGAATTGAGTTCTACGGTAAATAATGAAGTTCTTTTTTCAGGATTAAATACCTTTAGCGGATCTTCAGCAAATTATGAACCCCCCACAATTGGAATTTTATTAAAAGCCAAAATATCCGAAATATTCGAAAACCATTCTTTCGAAGGTGGAATTAGAATTCCTACAAATTTCAATGGCATTGAATCCTATGTGCTTTTTGAAAATAGAATCAAGCGAATGGATCAAAGCTATGCGTTCTATTATAAAACCAATACAGATCTTTCCGGTAATGGATTTGGCTCTAATATTAAAAAACAAACGAATACCGTTTTGTTAAATCACCAATTAAAATTTCCCTTTGATCATTACAACGCTTTAAAAGCAATCTCAACAATTAGAAACGATCATACCCAATATTTATCGACAAATCCTGCAACATTAGAAGACAGCATTGATCAATACCAACAACGAATTGGTACCCGTCTTGAATATGTATACGATAATGCGATTGATGTCTCCTTAAATATAAGAAATGGGTGGCAAGCAAAATTCTTCCTGGAGTTTTCAAAAAGATTTTCTCTAAACGCTCAAGATAATACTAAATTTCATTCAGGTGCATTGTGGCTTAGTGGCTTTGATATCAGATACCACTTGCCTGTATTAAAAAAATCCGTTTTCTCCAACAGAATTTATTCAAATATTTCTTTTGGTAAAGAAAAAATTCTTTATCATGTAGGCGGTACAGAAAATTGGATACTCGCAAAATACGAAGAACAAAATGCACTACAAACTACTGGAACGTATGTCTATTCGGCATTAGCAACTGAAGTAAGATCCTATGGTTATGGTGCATTGAAAGCAGGCTCTGTCTGTGGTTTTAGTTCCGAACTTAGGATTCCATTTCTTCAATATATTTTAAATCAAAATTGGAAAAATAGTATTTTAAGAAATTTTCAACTCATTCCATTTCTGGATGCAGCTTTTGTTTGGGACGGTTTATTACCAGATTTTAAAAATAGTTCTACCTTGGATTACCATGCTGAAAACCCTGCAGTCATCATCGATTTACAATATACTCGCAGACCCTACATTGCTGGAACTGGATATGGCTTACGGACTTCCTTGTTTGGATATTATATCCGCTTTGATCAAAGCTGGAAAATAAATGATGCCAAAAAAAGTAAAGCGCGCTATAGCTTTTCACTTGGCTTAGATTTTTAAAATGCTATTATTATTTGAACTAATAATAATTAATAAAGCTGCACTCACATTCCTATTGAAATATCAATGCAGTAAAAAATATACTAATTAAAAAGCTAGACGTACTGCTGCTCCACCAATGAAGGTATAAGGCTCTTTACTTGTTACCAGGCTATTCAGCGAACTAAAATATGCTTCAGCAAAAAGGTGATTAAATAAATTCAATCCCGCCTTTACCCCACCGTTAAATTTTCCATAACCACCATATGAAAGTTCTGCTCCTAGAATCAACTTTGGAGTTAATTTTATATCTACCAAACCTGACCACAAAGCGTCAGCATAATCAGATTGAATGTATTGATACTTAAAGCCTAAATCTAAAAATCCAGGAACCAACTCATGATAAATTCCAAAATTGAAAAGTACTGGTAAATTTACACGCTTCGACAAACCTGTTTTCTCATTAATAAACCTGCTTCTTAAATCTTCTGCATCTTTTATGTCCAAAGAAAACGAATCCAATATACCCGATATAACCACACCTTCAAAAACATAGGATGTATCTACGGTTCGTTCTTTTAGTTGTCCATTCCATTTCAAATATCCAAGATTATCCAAACTAAAATAGAATCCAAAACGATTCGAAAATTTATAATCAAATCCCAATTCAGTCTGAATACCAGAACCTGCAAAATTTAAAAAACCACCTGATGCTGCAGAAGCATCCAAAGAAACTAAATTTAAAGTGATATCAACAGCTCTTCCATCTTGTGCAGTGTAAAGCAACCCGTTCGTACTTTTTAAGTCCAAATAGTTTTTACTTCCTAAATATGCAAGCTTACAATAAAAAGAAAATCGATCTGTTTGTTTGCTTATCCCAACCTTAAAAGCTGAGTAGTGAAACAACTTAATATCTAAAGGACTTAAATTGGCTGTTTTACCTTCAAAACTTTTATTCCCTTTAAACAACAGACTAAATAAATCATTATGAACCCGTGTCTCATAAAAAATGTTTTCTGAAAATTCTAAACCAAAAAAATAGGGTCCGCTTCCTAATTTTTTATAAATGGAGAATCCTGAATTAAATCGTTCACCAACTCGAATTTGCTCACTGTTAAAATTAGCAATGCACTGATTCTTTTCTGCCTCACTAATAAAATTTCCTCTCAAATAATTCCAAGCGAATGAAGAAACAATTGTATTTGATGCAAAATGATTGTCTACGTTTACACTAACTATTTTATCTTTTTCTTTGTAATTCTGTATAAAATAATCACGAGAATTCCATTGCGCTGAAATTGCGTTAATACAAATTAGTAGCGTCCAGACTATATTAATTAATTTCATTTAGTATTGTTGTTTAAAAACTGAAAAAGATATTAATCTACTCTATAAATAAAATCTGCAGTCATTTGGAAGTCCAATTTTCCAGTATCATAAATGCGGGCACTCTGACCCGTTGGCTGTGTATCTAATACAGCAATTAGAAGTAATTTTCCAGAATTTAACAGTCGATCTATTGATTGCTTATCAACTGGAATATCGATTCGACTCAGCTGAGGATTGTAATTTGAACCGGGTAAAATATTGCTTGCTGCTAAAATCTTATGGCTTCCGTCCAACAGTGTATCAATGATAACATTGTTTTGATCCAAAACAAATAACTGCGCCTTTAATTCAAATGGAAATCCGTTGTTAAAAAACGTATGCAGATTGCCACTTTGAATTCCACTTAAGTCCCCTTTCGTCAAATCCATTTCTAAAGTATCACAAATTGTCAATCCCTGTGATTGTAATATCAATGGCAATTCAAGATTCATATTTAAATTCATAAATTCATTCTCATAAATAAAATCTCTATGATTGCTGACATTCCCTAAAGGATTTGCTTTTAATTGCAATGCATATGAAATTTGATCCGGAAGATTATTTATAAAATTCGTCAGATTGGAATTGTTTTCATCCAGTCTTATATTGGTATAGGTTGCACTAATTGGTAGTTGGCCATTTTGATCTGTTGCTCTGGGAATAAAAATTGGCTTGTTAATCTCCGTTGAACTTAATGCAATGACTTGATTTGTTTTATTGTTTATCGAATTAAACTCATTTAATTTAAATTCCAAATCAACTCCAACTTTGTTTTCAAAATCAATTGACAATTTTGCCTGATCTAATAGCAATTTACCGGATTTTAAACGATTAAAAAAATCTAAATCAATCAAACTTGGCCCAGCAAATAAGGTGGTATCTCTAAGATAGCCACGTGCATATTCAGGTCGTAGATCTATAAAACCCAATTCAATATAAATACTGTCTTCTACAGAAAATGTCTTCATCACGCCGGTGCTATCAACTGAACCGATAACTTCATTAAATGCTAGATTAAATGAATCTTGATTTTGACCTGAAAGGTCCCAGGTATAACCACTTAAATCCTCATCTCGTTCAAACCGTGAACTTCCTCCCGGAGGCGCCGGATCAAGTACTTTAAACGCTTTTAAGGGAACTCCATTTTTAATGGCTCCTGGCAAACTATACGAAAACCGAACAGAATCCTGTAAGGTGCTATAAAGAATAATTCGTGCCTTTCCAGATTTAATACGAGTTTCCTTTAACTCAACGGGAAGATTTCTTAACTGAAAATAATAAGCCGAGTTAATCAAATTTTGTTTCGGCCAAATAGCAGTAGCTGTTATAGGGTGCAAATCATAAACTTTTAAAGTAGCTTTTATTGAATTGGCGGTATCAATTAATACCGGCACACCTTTACTGCCTGGAGAAGACAAGCTGATTAATTGTGCAATTAATTTACCTTCAACCGTCTTGCCTGCCAAATCAAAAGTCTGGCTTACTTCTGAATTTACAGCTATTAATGGAAATATACCGGTTACAACGACATCTCCTTTTTGCTCATTCTTCAATTCAAATTTAACATCTGTGATATCAATGGGCAGTCCATTAAACAATCGTACATCAAGCTTTCCATCCCTTAATGACATGGTGGTAAATAATGTGTCTGCATTGATATTAATGGCACCTGAACTAATCGCCGGTATTGCTGGAATCACCTGGGTACTGCCTTGTAAAAATAAAATCAACTGTCCTGTAGAACCGGCATTTCTGGCAATAGCTCCCAAAGTGATAGGATATTCAACGGTAGTACTATACAATGAAAGAGAATCTATTTTAAAGGTTTTCCGGGCACTGGTATCCGTAAAATTAATTAAAGAGTCAATGGATAAATCATACAAACTCTTTGAAAAAACCAAATTTACCAAATGACTGCTGTCCGTTTTATATAAATCTGAATCCAATAGATTATGGATGGTCAAACTGGATTTAACCAAAGGGGTCAGCAATTGGGTATCCCAGGAAGGCTCCTGAAGCTTACACGACCCAAGAATCCAAAAACAAGCTAATAGTAAAATAAGGGCATTCAGTTTTCCAAAGTTCATAGAAACATCATTTGTATAAAGGTAAATTTGCTAAGCCAGATTTCAAAATATGCAGCCCAAATCATCGCATCAAACAGGCCGGAATGGCATGATCAAACAAGATTCACTACAATTAATCTATAGTTGAAGGTAACAAGCAGCAGAAAATCAACGTATAGGGTCCTAATATCACATCAATTAACGATTTACTTATGAAAACTATTGCCTTTTTCTTTTTATCCCTTATATCTGTCGGAAGTCTTTTTGGAGCCTGTGAACTTTGGGATCTACAAGTTGAAAAAACGGATTGTAACCATGAAAAAAAGTTTATGGTCATCATCAATTTTAAATACAAAGACGTTGGCGAATGCTTTACTATTAAAGGCAATGGAAAAAATTATGGTAATTTTAAATACAATCAGCTACCGGTCAAATTAACTCTCAACGGAGATTGCCATACCGAATATGAATTTGTAATTCGCGATTGTCACACCGAATCTTGCAGGTTAGAATATTTTCTTGGAAAAGAATGTTGTGAGGTAGATTGTGAATTATCAGAAATGCGCATTGAAAAAACGGAATGTGACGATGATCAGAATTTTTGTGTTTTTATTAATTTTAATCACGTAGGGAATTCCTCTTGTTTTAAACTCAGTGGAAACGGTCATGAATACGGTCGCTTTAGTTATTCTCAATTGCCTGTAAAAATTTGCGGATTAAAAGCTAATTGTGAAACAGAATATGAATTCACTGCACAAGATTGCGAATTTGAAGCTTGCAACATTACTAAAGAATTAGGTATCGTCTGTTGTGAAAAAGTTTGTAAACTATCAGAACTCAAACTAGAAAAAACGAAATGTGATGATCATGGAAAATTCTACGTGTTTATTAATTTTAAAAGTTCAAATACCAGTGAATGCTTTAAAGTTAAAGGGAACGGTAAAGATTATGGCACCTTTAATTACAATCAATTACCGATTAAAATAGGACCTCTTGATGGTGATTGTAAAACAAATTATGAATTTAAAATCATTGATTGTCATGATGAGCATTGTCAAATAACTGGTAATTTAGGCATTGTTTGTTGCGAACGAAAACAGTGCAGTATTCGCGATTTAAGAATTAATAAATCAGCTTGCGACGAACATTTAAACTTTTACGTTACAATCAATTTTAGATATAGTGGTACTTCCACTTGCTTTAAAGTACGTGGCAATGGTGTAAATTATGGAACATATAATTATACCCAATTACCCATTCGCATTGGTCCGGTGAAAGGAGATTGCAAAACCGCCTATGAATTTGTAGTATCTGATTGTGAAAATGAGGCCTGTAAAGCCTCAAAGAGCATTGGCAGGGTGTGTTGCGAGGAACACAAAAGGGAAGAGCTTCAAAATCAGGATACGGAATTTCAAGAATTGCCATCACAAATCACTAATTGGAATTTAAACTACCGTATTGAACAGCCAAATGAGTATCAATATTCACAGACTTCCAATCAATTTATCGTGAGATTTAATGAAACAATTCACACGAAAGCCTATTTATACAATGCTATGGGGCTGATTATCCAATCTGTTCCAATAGCTTCAACAGAAAACCGAATTGAAATAAATAATTCGAATCTATTACCAGGGATTTATTATTTACGATTCGAATTGGAAGGAAAGCAAACCTTATTAAGATTTGTAAAAATGTAGTTGAAGGATGAAGCTTTATAACAATAAAGCTTAAAAGCTATTAAGCTGACAAGCTATTTAGGTAAAAAATATATTGACGCTATCTTAATTAGCATTTCGATTTTTACATTCCTCACTTTTGCCTTATCAGCTTTTTAGCTTATTAGCTTGTCAGCTTATTAGCTATTTAGGTAAAAAATATATTGACGCTATCTTAATTAGCATTTCGATTTTTACATTCCTCACTTTTGCCTTATCAGCTTTTTAGCTTATTAGCTTGTCAGCTTATTAGCTATTTAGGTAAAAAATATATTGACGCTATTTTAATTAGCATTTCGATTTTTACATTCCTCACTTTTGCCTTATCAGCTTATTAGCTTTTTAGCTTTTTAGCTATTTAGGTAAAAAATATATTGACGCTATCTTAATTAGAATTTCGATTTTTACATTCCTCAATTTTGCCTTATCAGCTTTTTAGCTTATTAGCTGTAGAGCTAATCCTCCATTTCCCCTTTCAATCTTTCTGCCTGATCTGCTACTTGAAGGGCCTGAATAATTTCATCCAAATCGCCATTGACGATATCATTGAGATTATAAAGCGTCAGATTGATTCTATGATCTGTAACGCGGTTTTGAGGATAATTGTATGTGCGGATTTTGTCGGATCGGTCACCAGAACCCACCAACGAGCGCCGTTTTGAAGCGACTTCATTCTCATATCTCATTATATGAGCATCTTGCATTTTTTGAAGCATTCTATTAAAGGCAATTTCCCTGTTTTTGTGTTGACTTCTGCTATCCATTGATTCTGCAACGATTCCGGATGGAATGTGCGTAAAACGAACACCCGATTCTGTCTTATTGACATGCTGACCTCCTGCACCACTGCTTCGAAATGTGTCAACCCGTAAATCAGCTTTATTGATATTAACTTCTTCCATTTCCATCTTAGGCATAACAACCACCGTTGCAGCGGAGGTATGGACTCGACCTTGTGCTTCTGTTTTAGGTACCCGTTGTACCCGATGTGCTCCAGACTCAAACTTTAATTTACCGTACACATTTTCACCGGTAATCTCCATCACCACTTTATTATAACCTCCCACATTGCCTTCATTAACATCCAGAATTTCAAATTTAAGACCGTGTGTTTCAAAATAGCGTGTATACATTCGGTAAAGGTCACCAGCAAAAATAGAAGCCTCATCGCCGCCTGTGCCGGATCGAATTTCTAAAATAACATCTTTTGAATCTTCAGGGTCTTTAGGTATTAACAGGATTTTTAATTCCTCTTCCATACGCTCCAGCTCCGGCTTTAACTGTTCGAATTCCAATTGTGCCATTTCCCGAAACTCAGGATCTGAAAGCATTTCCTTAGCTTGCTTAAATTCTTCAGATTTCTTATTGTAAACAAGGTAAACACCTACAATTTCCTTTAAATCCTTGTACTCTTTACTAATTTTACTGTACTCAACCATATTGCTCACCACAGAAGGATCAGACATCCGTTCCTCCAGATATTGGTAGCGATCATAAATAGAATGTAATTTATCTAACAGCATGGTTTTTTTCTAAAGCGCAAAGATAGAAGGAATTGTGAATAGCTGAAATGCAGACCTGCAAGCCTACTTTATAAAGATAAACGTCCATACAGAATAAAAAAATCATATTTTGAAAAACCAAAATAAAATACTTAATTTGTAATTCACTTAATTTAAAACATACACATTTTGAAAATCACATGCTCCCTTTTAAGGACCACCGTTGACAACACAGATTTTCAAAAACTTGCCTTAGCATTAGATAAAGAATTAGCCATACGAGATGGTGATTTACATGCCTTTTATCACCAGTACAATGCATTAAAAGTACTTGATTATGTTGTTGTAGCTTATTTTTACGACAACGCGATTGCTTGCGGTGCACTTAAAAAGTATCATGAAAATATTGTAGAAATAAAAAGAATGTTTGTCCTTGAATCCGAACGGGGTAAAGGTATCGCATCATCAATCCTATCAGAATTGGAATTTTGGGCTAAAGAACTTAAATACGATCGGTGCATTTTGGAAACAGGTATTAATCAACCGGAAGCTATAAATTTATATAAAAAAAATAATTACACGATAATTCCAAATTATGGCCAATACGAAAATATTTACAACAGCATTTGTTTTGAAAAAATACTTTAACATTATTTAAACCGAAGTTACATTGTTACTCCACAATTAAGACAGATCCATTAATAACATAAAATCAAAGCGTAAAATAGAAACACTCGTTACAAGAATATTTAGAGAAACCCTTCATCTTGTACGTTTAAAATTTATTTTAAATAAAATGAAAAAAAGAAATGAAAATTTTACCGAATACTAAGCAATGTTTGAAGTTCCAAGGCCCAAAGCTTTAACTTAATTAATAGAAATCGCGAATAAAAAAAACATTTTGAAAATAGTAATAGCCATTAACTCTAAAATACCCGTCAATTTATATGGAGGAACGGAACGTGTGATCTGGTACCTCGGTAAGGAGCTCAGCCAAATGGGGCACACGATTTCGTACCTGGCTCCAGAAGGTTCTCACTGTAATTTTGCAAAAATAATTCCATTACTAAAATCGAGATCGATTCAAGAACAAATTCCACGAGATACAGATCTGGTTCATTTTCATTTTAGCTCTGAAGAAATTGATCAAATAAAAACTCCCTTCCTAATAACCATGCATGGCAACACAAATGATCAAAAACCATTGCATTCCAATACCGTTTTTGTATCATCAAATCATGCTGCCCGATTTGGATCCTCTTGTTATGTTTACAATGGTTTGGACTGGAATGATTATCCTTTGCCGAATTTTAAAAAGGAGCGAAGCTATTTTCATTTCTTAGGAAAAGCTGCCTGGCGAATAAAAAATGTACAAGGAGCCATCGATATAATCCTTGCAACTCCGAAAGAAAAATTAAAGGTATTGGGTGGATACCGATTTAATTTTAAAATGGGTTTGCGATTTACCTTTTCCCCCCGAATTTTATTTTATGGAATGGTCGGAGGAACGCTCAAAACAAATCTATTAAATGAATCAAAGGGTTTGATCTTTCCGGTGAGATGGCACGAACCCTTCGGTTTAGCAATTATAGAAAGTCTTTACTATGGTTGTCCGGTATTTGGCACACCTTATGGTTCTTTGCCTGAACTGATCCCAAAAGATTTTGGATATTTATCAAATCAAAAAAATAAATTGGTAGATGCTATATTAAATTCAACCGATTATTCTTCCGAAGCCTGTCACGAATATGCCTTAAATTCTTTTAACAGCAGAAAAATGAGTTTGGCGTATTTGGAAAAGTATAAAATGATTTTAGATCGGCAAGACTTGAATTTAAACCAACCTATCTTACAAGAAATACAAAAACAAAAGTTTTTAGAATGGTTGGATTAATAAAATGTAATAACGATTTGGATGTTATTGTCCTGGATACTTTTTAATTCGATCCTTTATTTGATCTGCAAGGATATTGCTACGGGTGGGTTTATATAGGTTTTCTTTAATTTTTTCACGAATAGATTTTTCTTTTAGAAACGCTTGATGACCTGCTGGATTTGATTGAATTTGTTTTAGAAATTCAAGTTCGTCATCCTGATTCATTTGGTGATCAAAAAAGAGAGCGATTCTTTTGTTTAAATCATTTCGCAAAAAATCTTTCATAAAAAACCATTTTAAATAAATTAATAGCTAAAAAATAGTGGATTCAGGCCTCAGCTTAAAAAATGCTGCATAAACTTAAACGTTCAATCCTCAAATACATCCTCCGCTTTAGACCGATCTCCCCTTAAATCTTTATAACCTATGCTCGAAGCATATTTCACCAATTTTTCTTTTAACATATTTCTGGCCCGAAAAAGTCTGGATCTTACCGTGCCAATAGGAATGTCAATAATTTTAGAAATTTCCTCGTAACTAAATCCTTCAATATCACAAAGCAAAATGACCGTCCGAAATTCCTCTGGCAATAAATTCAATGCAGTAGAAACTTCATCTCCTATCATTTTCTCAAAAACATCTTCCCGAAGGTCATAATAACCACTGACCTGCCCTTCTTCTTCCTCATTATATACAGCTACATCCTCATAATCTACCCGGGTAGGACGTTTACTCTCTTTCCGGTATTGATTGATGTAAGCATTCTTTAATATTTTAAACAACCAAGCCTTCGCATTAGTTCCTTCTTCAAACTTATCTATAAATCTAAAAGCTTTAAGGAAGGTCTCCTGAACCAGATCATCGGCATCTTCTTCATTATAGCACAGGTGGAAGGCAAATGAATGCAGTGCTTCTAAATGGGGTAGAAACTCCTTTTCAAAACGCTCGTGTAATGGACTGTTATGCTGGGGCATTCAAAAATTTCAATCTGCAAAGAAAACAAATTCTTTGGGCTTGATAAGCCTGGATTTTATTCGGAAATTTGCCTTCTATTCAAGATTATGACACAATTTATCAAAATAAGCATCCTGGGACTCTTCTTCTTTGGACTTGGAACTACGTTCACCAGGGCTGGCGACATCGAACTGGGACGCGTCAATTGGCTTCGCAGCCTAAAAAAAGGACAAGAACTCGCTAAAGAATCTGGAAAACCTCTGTTAATCCTGTTCCAGGAAGTACCAGGCTGCAGCACGTGCAAAAATTATGGAAGTGGTCCACTCAGCCATCCATTGCTTGTGGAAGCCATTGAGCAGTATTTTATTCCCGTATGCATTCATAACAATAAAAATGGTCCTGATAAAGAAGCGCTTCAGTTATTTCAAGAACCATCCTGGAACAATCCGGTTATTCGGATTGTCGATAAAGATTTTAAGGACATTCTTGGGCGATTGGCGGGAGATTATAGTGCATACGGACTTGTTTCTAAAATCAACTCGGCACTCGTAGTACGCGGTATAAAAATACCCGGTTATTTAAATTTACTAGAACAAGAATTCAGGGTAAATCAATTTGGTAGCTCCCAGGCTACTTTTGGAATGTATTGCTTTTGGTCTGGCGAGAAAACATTTGGAAAGTTGGACGGAGTCATCGCTACGAATGCTGGATATATGGGTGGTTCTGAGGTCGTGACGATCCAATATGATCCATCTAAAATCGGGCTCGATGAACTAATTAAAATAGGCAAATCACAAAACAATGCTGATCGATTATTTACCAATGAAAATATAAAAAATAATTCGATCCCAATAAAAAAACCAAGTGCTTTTAAACAAGATGCTGAAACAAAATATTATTTGTATAAATCAGATTACAAATATATTCCCATGACGGATATGCAAGCCACTAAATTGAATGCTGCTTTAGGCAATGGATTGAAAGATGATTCCATGTTATCACCCAAACAAATCCAATATTACAATTCAATTAAAGACAAAGACAAATCAAAACTAAAAAACCAAATCGGGAAAGGAATAGTTGATGGTTGGTAGTTGGTAGTTGATAGTTGATGGTAGTTACTATAGACTATAAAGCTACAGACTATAGACTACAGACTTTCTTCTCTTTATTTTATTTCAAGCTAAAAAGTCAAAAGATTATCTTTGCAAAATGTCCACACATCGTACCGTTGCATTTCATACGCTGGGTTGTAAATTGAATTTTTCAGAAACTTCTACAATTGGAAAACTATTCGAACAAGCCGGTTATCAGGAGGTTGATTTTAATTCGCCAAGTGATTTGTATATTATCAACACGTGTTCGGTAACTGATGAAGCGGATCGGAAATGTAGAAAGGCTGTCCGGGCTGCAGTTCGACAAAATGTGGAAGCGCAGATTATTGTAATTGGTTGTTATGCACAACTCAAGCCACAGGAAATTTCTGCAATACCTGGAGTGAGTATGGTTTTGGGAGCTACGGAGAAATTTAGAATTCTAGATTATATTCACAGAAACGATTTGGCTTCACCACATACTGGAATTTACCAACAATCTATTGAAGAAGTCAGTCAATTTGTTTCAGGTCATTCAATCGATGATCGTACGAGAAGTTTTCTAAAAGTTCAGGACGGCTGTGATTATAAATGCAGTTTTTGTACCATTCCACTTGCAAGAGGCCGTTCTCGAAGTGGAGAAATTCCAACAATTGTAAAAGCTGCTTCTGATTTAATTGCACATGGAATTAAAGAAATCGTTTTGACTGGTGTTAATATTGGAGATTTTGGAAATGGTACCGAAGTCCTGGAAGGAATTAAACCAAAAAAACAAGCGTTGTTTATCGATTTGGTAGAAGCTTTGGATGCATTGGAAGGTGATATCCGGTTTCGGATTTCATCTATTGAACCCAATCTTTGTACTTATGAATTGATAGATTTTGTTGCAGGTTCTAAACATTTTATGCCTCATTTTCACATGCCTTTACAATCAGGGGATAATGAAATTTTATCTTTGATGCGAAGACGTTATAAACGTGAACTCTATGAAGATCGTGTGAATTATATTAAATCTAAAATGCCCCATGCTTGTATTGGTGTTGATCTAATCTGTGGATTTCCCGGCGAAACAGAAACGCATTTCGATAACACCTATCATTTTATTGAAAAATTGGATATAAGCTATCTCCATGTATTTACATACTCTGAAAGGCCAAATACAGCAGCCTTGGAACAAATGGGTAAAGTAAGTCCTGAAGTCAGACACTTGCGATCTAAAAAATTAAGAAATTTATCTGATCAAAAAAAGCTGAACTATTATTTAAAGTTCGAACAAAGTGAGCAAGAAGTCTTGGTAGAAAATAAACTTGACAATGGATATATCAGCGGTTATTCAAAAAATTATTTACGCATCCATTTAAATAAAGAAATTGCCCAAGTAAATCAAGTGGTTGCTGTAAAATTGGGGTCTATTAAAAAAGAACCAAGTAGAGAGCTTAGTTTCTACGCTGAATTGGCTTAAAAGAAAAACCCAATGCTTACGAAAATATAGTCTGCTTTATAGTCGGTGTTATGGTATAGCGCAGTAAGACCTTTTTCGAAATTGAAATCAACCACCAAAGGACCAAAATCTACTCCTGCACCAACCAAGGCCCCAAAGCTTGCATCATTTATACTGTTGTGGTCCAATCCTAGTTCGTTTTCTTCAATAAAAGCAGTGTAGCTAAACTGGCCACCCCCCATAAGACGAAGCTTAAAAGCCTCCGTATTGATCAATTTGAATCCTATTTGCAAGGGAATCTTAAGAAAATAAGCTGCCGGCAAGTTAGAAAATGGATCCAACATTTCTTTAGACTGTAACTTGACCTTATGTAATTCTAAACCAGGGCGCAAAAATAAATTTTTACTACCAAGGCGGCCCGATAAGCTAGCATGCCACCCGCTCATAACTTCATCTGGCTTATTTACAGCTGGATTGTCTGAAAAAGCCATGCTGACGCCGACGGATGCTACCATTCCGGATTGAGAATAGGACCCCAAACTTAGCATGCTAAGCAGTCCAATGAATATAAATCGGTTAATCATAAGGTCAAAAATTAGAAAAAGCCTACATTTATGCATACAAAGATAATTATTATATTTATATATTATAAATTTTTATAATTTGTAATTAACATTATGTGGCCTGATTTTTCATACATTCTTCATAGCCTGATTGGCACAGAACCCGACAATGCGTTTTCGGTTATTAAAACTTTTGGTTTCTTTTTAGGCATTGCATTTATTGCAAGCGCTTCGTTGTTATACATTGAGCTTAAAAGGAAAGAAGGACAAAATCTAATCACCGGAATGGTGGAGACCGTTATTGTCTATAAACCCATTGATTGGCAAGACATATTAACTCAGGCTTTTATCAATTTTGTAATTTTTTATAAAATTGGATATATCGTCAGCCATTTTGAATCTTTCAAGATAGATCCTGCGGCAGTTATTTTTTCCACAAAAGGAAACTTTACAGCTGGCCTGGTACTTTTTCTGGTTACTGCAATATATCTTTTTTATAAAATGTCTGGAGAAACAGATAAACAAATTAAAACAGCAGAAGTATTTATACATCCACACCAGCGCCTTACAAACATTACGATTGTTGCTGCTATTTATGGTTTGATTGGTTCAAAATTATTTTCAGTATTAGAAAATTGGAATTCCTTTATTAAAGATCCGATTGGCGAATTCTTTTCTGGCAGTGGCCTTACAATTTATGGTGGTTTAATACTTGCATATATAATGGTTTACCGGTATGTCGCTAAGCGCGGGATTCATCCAATCCATATGATGGATGCCGTTGCTCCTTCCTTAATGATTGGATACTGTGTTGGAAGAATGGGTTGTCATTTTTCAGGAGATGGCGATTGGGGAATCATAAACGAATTGAGTAAACCGAATTGGTTTATTTTTCCTGATTCCTGGTGGGCTAACTCCTATGCACATAATGTATTGAATGAAGGTGTTAAAATACCAACATGCCAATGGCGCTATTGCAGCGAGTTATACCCAAAAGTATTTCCAACACCCTTGTATGAAATTATACTTGCAGGAATAATTACTATAATCTTATGGCTCTTACGTACCAAACTGCATCGTGCCGGCCTGTTGTTTTTTGTTTACTGCTTTCTTAATGGACTTGAACGATTTTTTATAGAATTTATCCGTGTGAATCCGCATTATTCAATTTATGGTTTTGATCTTTCTATGGCTCAATTTATTGCGCTTGGGCTTATGCTAACTGGTATTGCAGGATTTATCTTTTACTGGAAAAAAAACATACCTGCGTGATTCATGATTAAATCCGGATCATTTGCAAAAAAAATAATCCAATGGTCTACTGAAAATCCGAGAAATTATCCCTGGATCGGTGAACGAGATCCATACAAAATCTGGATATCAGAAATAATATTACAACAAACCAGATCAGAACAAGCAAAACCATTTTATGAGAACTTCATTTTGCAATTTCCCACATTACAAGTCTTAGCAAAATCATCTGAAGATGAAGTTTTAAATCATTGGAAAGGACTCGGATATTATTCGCGGGCAAGAAATTTATACCAAACGGCGCAAATAATCCAAACACAACACCAAGGACAATTTCCTGAAGAATACCATGATATTCTGAAACTTAAAGGAATTGGTGTTTATACTGCTTCAGCGATCTGTAGTTTTGCATATAATCAAGCGTATGCTGTGGTAGATGGAAATGTGATTCGCTTACTTTCCAGAGTATTTGGAATCAATAAATCTGCTGTCGATGCTTCTGGTAAGAAATACTTTCAAAATTTAGCTCAACGTTTAATTGATACTAAGAATCCTGCATCCTATAATCAGGCTATTATGAACTTTGGTGCCATGATTTGCCTTCCACAAAAACCACTGTGTCAAGAATGCACTTTTCAAAAAAATTGTGTTGCATACAAGTTAAATGAGATTTCAAAATATCCATATAAGCCGAAAAAAATTAAATTAAAAGAACGATACCTGCATTTCTTTCTATTTAAAAATAAACAAGGTAAAATACCAATCAGAAAGCGCACAGCTAGCGACATTTGGAAACATCTTTATGAATTTCCAATGATAGAAACAAATCAAGAGCATCATTTTAAAAAAGCGGATGTTCAACTCATTCAGAAGCTCGGACTCATAATTCAACCTGATTTTAAATTGATCAATTTAGGTCAAAAAAGGCACAAACTGAGTCATCAGGATCTTAAAATAAACTACTACTTGCTTCAAAATGTTGACTTTAATCCCAAAATAAAGCCCATGTTTTCCTTTGTTAAACCAGAAAACTTGGTGAATTTTGCATTTCCAAAAGCTACCGATCCATTATTAGCGTATATTAAGCCTTGAATCATGTTAAACAAAGTTACTTTAATTGGAAATTTAGGAAAAGACCCTGAAATACGCGCCTTAGAAAACGGGGTCAACCGTGCAAATTTTACATTGGCTACAAATGAAAATTATAAAGACCGCAATGGAAACTGGCAAAAAAGCACAGAATGGCATGAAATAATCATGTGGCGCTCTATGGCAGAGCGGGCTAAAATTTTGAAAAAAGGAATGCTCGTATATGTAGAAGGAAAATTAACCCATAGAAAATGGGTAGATAAAGAAGGCAGAGATCATTACACAACTGAGATTACTGCTGATGTTTTAAAAATTCTTGAAAAAAGAGATCATTCCGCATCAACGCACTCCAACCCTAACACAAGCACCGAAGAAAAAAAATATGACTCCACAACAACCAACCATCTCGACAGTGAAGAAGATGATTTACCTTTTTAATTAAAAGGTTCAATTCGTGGAAGCTGACCCTTACTATTCGACCCCTTTTGCTTTTATAATAAGCACGTTACTTTTCATACCATTTGAAGAGTTGAGCTATCTATTTACACTAATTATCTTATTGCTTTGCTCAGGAATCTTTTCTGGAACTGAGATTGCTATGTTTTCATTGAAAAATGAAGATATGGATGAAATTGCCGAATTAAAAACACCTGCATCCAAAGCATTAATCTATCTAAAGCATCATACCAAAAAACTATTGGCCCTCATTTTAATCTGCAACACCTTTGTAAATATTGGGATCGCTTTAATTTTAGAACGTTTACTAGCAATTTGGTTGCCGGTTTCAAAATGTACCATCTGGGCGCAAAATGTAATTAGTGTTTTTAATTTACAATCTTCTAATCCAGAAGAACTTGGCAGCATAATTTATTTTAGCATTGCCGTTGTCGGTTCAACGACCTTGATCTTGTTTTTCGGTGAAGTTATGCCTAAAATATATGGACGACTTAATCCAATAAGTCTTTCTTTAATGTTAGCACTGCCCATTCGAACATTAGATATAATTTTTTCGCCTATTACGCGGGTGATGGTAAGTATGACCAATCGTGTTGAAAAAAAATTATTGGAAAAAAAAGTTGGTTTGCAAACAACCAGCAAAGAAGATTTGGATACAGCAATTGATTTGGCAGTAAGTCAGGATATAAATTCTGAAAAGCAGGTTGATATTTTAAAAGGGATTATTAAGTTTAATGATGTCTCTACAAAACAAATTATGACACCCCGTACTCAGGTGTATGGATTGGACTTTAATTCAAACTATGCTTCCGTTTTAAAAATAGTTCGCGATTGTGGATTTTCAAGACTCCCGGTTTACAATGAAGATTTTGATCAAATTACTGGAATTATATATGCTAAAGATCTTATCGGCCATCTAAATGAATCCGATGATTTTGAATGGCAAAGCTTGATCCGTACCAATACTTTGTATGTACCAGAATCCCGAAAAATTAATGACACTTTAAACGACTTTCGAGAAAAACACGTTCACATGGGTTTTGTGGTTGACGAATACGGAGGTACAAACGGTATTGTCACCTTAGAAGACATTATGGAAGAAATCGTAGGAGAAATTAAAGATGAATTTGATGAACAACACGAACTCAATTTTGTAAAAATAGATCCTAACACCTATTTGTTTGATGGGAAAACCTTGATCAATGACATGTGTCGCGTTATTGGCATCGATATATATCGATTTGAAGAAGCTCGAGGTAATTCAGATTCCATTGCAGGATTATTATTAGAGCAATCGGGAGAAATGCCACGAAAAGATGAAG
This sequence comes from Saprospiraceae bacterium, assembly GCA_016712145.1. NCBI lineage: Bacteria > Pseudomonadati > Bacteroidota > Saprospiria > Saprospirales > Saprospiraceae > Saprospiraceae bacterium. The sequence goes on along the minus strand of JADJRO010000001.1, from coordinate 2,525,127 downwards.
AAATCCAAATAGAAAATATTAAATTTAAAGTAACTGCTGTAAATAAAAGACGCATCGAACAAATTAAAGTAAGTTTATAAATACAGAAGCTTAGATTCCACGATACACCTGCCATTACATGAATTACAAAATTCTACGATACTTTTTTTCAATATCAATTTGCCTGGCTTTAAGTAGCTGCAAAGATTCTGTTTTTACTCCAAAGCCCCGGATGTATCCAAAAATATCCTTTCCCGAATTTACTTTAGTAAAATATGAAACTGCGGCTTGCCCATTTACATTTCAATACGCATCCTATGTCAAACCAATAAAAGATACATCCTTTTTTGGTGAAAAGCCCTTAAACGATTGTTGGCTCAATTTACAAATGGAAATTTTTAATGGTACCATTTACTGTTCATACCTTCCTATCACTAAATCAGAAGATTTGACAAAATACATCAAGGATTCTTATAAACTAGCTCGTGAACATCAAGTAAAAGCAAACTTTATTGATGAAATTCCTATTCACAAATCAAACCAGGTGAATGGAATGCTTTATAATTTAGAAGGGCCTACGGCTTCTTCTTTTCAATTCTATCTTACGGATTCTACAAAGCACTTCTTGCGTGCATCCTTATATTTTAATGCGCAAACCAGGCCAGACTCACTGAGTCCAATCATCGAATTTGTAAAAAAAGACCTGATGACTATTATAAATTCCTTTGAGTGGCGTTATTGAATTCTATAACTCAATCCGATATTTAATCCAATGAAAACATATTTTTGGCTGATTGGATTTTCAGTATTAGATAATGAATGCAAATAATATCTCATGGATGGCTCTAACAATAATAGAATCCGCTCATTGTACTTATAATTTAAACCAACACTGGTTATTAAACTAAGCCCAGCATTTTTTCTAAAAAAAGAAACGCCTGCTTCTCCTCCGTTTTTAAGGTCATAAACATTTTTAATATCTTCCTTGTAAATTTTACCACTTTGACTTGACCAAAGATTTAAACCGATTCCACCATTAAGAGAAAGAATAAAGTCTTTCAGGTCTTTTTCAAAACCAATCGTAATCGGTAAATCCAGGTAATTATATTGATTGTAGATTTTATCAAGAATCACTTTCTCTTCAACTTGGGTACTCACCACATTTCCATCTTTGTCTTTTATTTCTTTGGTAATTTTTTGCCGTTCTTTTACAAAATCGAAACGCTCCTTATTTTTTGCATAAGCTATTCCTCCACGGAATGTCAATCCATTTGCAGCAACAAAAGATCCACGTACTCCAATACTATAAGACATAATAGGTTTCTCTGAATTGGACCGCTCAATAGCATATTTAACCAAAGAAGGGTCATTTGTGCTTAACGTGCGGTTTGCTAATTCTGGAGAAAAATAAACATCCATAAAAAAGTGTGGCTTCCTGCTTTTATAAACATTACATCCATCCAACACACTGGATGCTTTATTTTCTGTGCTTGATATTAAAGATTCTTCATTGCTTTTTTTAGAATCTTGCAAGATTAGATCAGGATAAATTGCGCTATTGGGCCCTGAAACAAGCGTTTCTAAAAAGATTGGATCTGCAGATGCGGTTAAATTTTCCGCAGTATATGCTGATACACCTTGTGTAATGACTTTGTTGAATTTCGTCTCTGATTCAATTAAAAAATTAGAAGGCGTTTCAATGTCCGTTAATTTATTCTGTTCAACGCGTCCTGCTTTATTTTCTGAAATGAACTTGTTTGTAGATATGTTTTTTGTATGAATTGCTGTACTTGGATTGCTACGCTTTCTTTTATTAAGATTTAAATCTTTGATCGCAAGAGGCGCTTTATTTGAGTTTGTTGAACTAGCAAGAGAAGAATAATCAACCGTTTCAGGAATCATTGGAAGATCCTTATTGCGCTGTTGTTCAAGTTTTTGGAATTTCAACCACTTTGTAACGATATAGGTTCCGGCTCCAATAACCATAAAAACGATGAGAGAAGACAATAAGATTGTCCACCAGCTGCCCAATAAATGAGGTCTGCGTTTATCTTCATCGAGTTTTTTGGCTATAGTTTCCCAAACGTGCGGATTAACCTGCATTTCAAAATTTTGAAGTTTCTTTTGAAATAGTTTATCCATCCAGCCCGAATTAATCATATAGTAGTTTTTTGTAGCTTTAATAATTTATCTTGTAATACTTTCCTTGCTTTAACCAATTGAGATCTTGAAGTGCTCTCCTCAATTTTTAAACTTTCGCTTATTTCTTTATGAGAATACCCTTCTATGGCATAAAGATTAAAGACCATCCGATATCCATCCGGTAATTCACTAATCAGCCCGAGTAATTCCCGTTCACTCATACTATCAATTGCTTCAGGATCTTCAAACGTTTCCGGAAGCTCATCACCCACGGAGTATTCATTTTGAAAACTCTTCCGGTGACAATTTTTAATAGCATTGTTGATCATGATTCTCCGGATCCATTGCTCGAATGGACCTTCAAACTTATATTGTTCCAGGTTGGTAAATACTTTTATAAAGCCATCCTGTAAGAGGTCTTCAGCTTCCATCAAATGTCTTGAATAGCGACTACAGACCGCCAACATTTTCCCTGAATAGCGATCAAACAATGCCTTTTGACTGAT